>JAQUMP010000329.1 GCA_028718065.1 Chitinivibrionales bacterium
ATGGTCGGTTTGGATATACTGAAAACCAAGGTTTTTCCAATCGATGCTGCTCATAACGCGCGCCCCTTTGGTCCCCGCCTGCGTCCGGTTAAATCTTTTTTCCCCTGCAGGGCATCTTTCATAAGTTTGTATTTAATGCTGTCGATCATGGCGATCCACGAGGCCTGGATAATATTGGTGGAAACGCCCACCGTGCCCCATAAGTCCGCGCCGTCCGAAGACTCGATCAGCACGCGCACCTTGGCGCCGGTTCCTTCGCTTCCGTCAAGGACCCGAACCTTAAAATCTTCCAATTTAACCTCTTTGAGGCCCGGATAAAACTTTACCAACGCCTTGCGCAGGGCATTATCCAGCGCATTTACCGGGCCGTCACCTTCGGCGGCGGTATGCTCGATCTGGGCGCCTTCGGCGATTTTGATGGTAGCCTCGGAGACGATATTGCCGGATTGCAACTGATCTTCGATAATGCGAAAGCCGACGACTTCGAAGGGTTTTTTAAAGAGCCCCAGCATTTCGCGCGCGAGGATTTCGAACGAGCCGTCGGCGGCTTCGAATTGGTATCCTTGCGATTCCAGGGACTTTATGCGCACAAGCAGGCTTTTTACCCGCGGATCTTTTTTGTCAAGGTTGCCGACGATCGGCGCCAGCTTTTTCATGATGGTGCTCGACCCCGCCTGGGCCGAAACCACAAAGCGGCGCGTGTTGCCCACGCTTTCGGGGCGGACATGCTCGAATGATTCGTTGGTTTTTATCACGCCGTCGGCATGCGCGCCGGCCTTGTGCGAAAAGGCCGCCTCGCCCACGTAGGGTTGGCGGATATTATGGGCGATATTGGCGATTTCGTTTACGAATACGGAAACGGGCGACAGCATTTTGAGCTGGGCCTCGGGCAGAATTTTAAAGCCCTGCTTGAGCTGCAGGCCGGCGATGATCGTGCAGAGATTGGCGTTGCCGCAGCGCTCGCCGAGCCCGTTAATGGTTCCCTGGATATGCACGGCGCCCGCCGCCACCGCCAAAATCGTGTTTGCCTCGGCGCATCCCGAATCGTTGTGCGTATGAATACCCAACGGGATCGTTACTTTTGCGGCAACGCTCCGGAATATATCGGTAAGCGCCTGGGGCAGCATGCCGCCGTTGGTATCGCAGAGAACGATGCAATCGGCGCCCGCCTGCGCCGCGGCAGTTATGGTTTTTAAAGCATACTCGGGATTGTGGGTAAATCCATCGAAAAAATGTTCGGCATCGTAGATTACTTCGTCCTTATATTTTTTAAGATAGGCCACCGACTCGGCGATCATGGCGCAATTTTCTTCAAGACTGGCCCGAATCACTTTTTTTACATGCAGATCCCATGTTTTACCAAAGATGGTCGCCACCGGCGTTTCGGATTTAATAAGCATCCGAAAAAAATCGTCGCTACCGCAGGTGCAATGCGGGCGGCGGGTGCTGCCGAAAACCGCGATTTTTGTTTTCCCCAAAGATTTAGGGATTTTTTTATAAAAATCGATGTCGAGGCTGTTGGTCGGGTTGGGCCAACCGCCTTCGATATAATGCACCCCAAGTTCGGAAAGTTTTTCGGCAATGAGCAGTTTATCGTTTAATGAAAAACCGATGCCCACGGCCTGATTGCCGTCGCGCAGGGTAGTATCGTAAACGACAAGTTTCTTTTTTGGGTCCGTCATAACCATTTATGCGTTAAGAACAAAAAACATATATTTACAATTGAGAAACAACGAAATCCCCCACCTCGCGCGTGCCCATGCCCATGCGCCCGGCAGACATGCTCTTGATCTTTCCGGAGCCCAATGCCGCATGCAACGCCGTCTCGAGCATGGCAGCGGCGCGATCTTCGCCGAGCGTTTCCAGCATCATCCCGCCCGCGGCAATGGCGGCCAGCGGATTAATGACATTTTGGCCGGTATATTTCGGTGCGCTCCCGCCGATGGGTTCGAACATGGAGACACCTTCGGGGTTAATGTTGCCGCCGGCGGCAATGCCCATGCCGCCCTGGATCATGGCGCCGAGGTCGGTGATAATATCGCCGAAAAGGTTTTCGGTGACGATCACATCGTAGAATTCCGGGCTTTTGACCATCCACATGGTGCAGGCGTCAACGTGATTATAGTCTTGGGTAATATCGGGGAATTCGGCATCGCCGATTTCCTTGTGCGCCCGCACCCATAAATCGCCGCAATACGTAAGCACATTGCACTTGTGTACCAGCGTTAATTTTTTGTTTCTGTTCCGCTTGCGGGTGTAGGCATAGGCAAAGCGAAGGCACCGGTCGACCACCGGCCGGCTATAGCACATGACTTGGGTGGCGACCTCATTCTGGGTCCCGATCATGGCTGCACCGCCCATGCCGGTGTAAATGCCCCCGGTATTTTCCCGTACCACCACAAAATCGATCGCCGAGGGACCCTTGTCCTTGAGCGGCGTTTCTACGTTGGGATAAAGCTTGACAGGGCGCAAGTTAATGTACTGGTCCAGCGCAAACCGGATCTTAAGCAGAATGCCGAGCTCCAAAATTCCCGGCTTAACATCCGGATGTCCGATGGCTCCCAGGTAAAGCGCGTCGAACTTTTTTAATTCCCCGATCGCGGACGGGGGCAGGATTTCGCCCGTTTTTAAATAGCGTTCACCGCCGAAATCATAGCGTTCAAAATTGAGTTTGAGGTCGCATTTTTTAGCGACCGCGGTCAACACCTTAACCCCCTCGGTGAGCACTTCGGGGCCCGTTCCATCGCCGGGAATAAGAGCAATATTGTAGGATTTCATGCAACATCCGCCATTCTTTTAAGGTACTAGAATCAGAATATTGTAATTATTGGATGTTAAATATACGCGTTGGGCAATTGAAAATGCCTGATATATTACGTTTTTACGCCTTTATTGTCCCCGAGCATAGAATCGATATCGGAAAGATCAATTGAACCATCGCCTTTCGGATCGTCCGCAGCGCCTGCTTCCGTGTCCGCGCCGGACGAAGTACCATCGGTCAATGAACCTGCATCCAAGAGCGTTTCGATTTCCATGGCCTCGGCCAGCACTTCCTGCTGCCCCGAGGAATTGTCTTTACCGTCTAATATTTTTTCTAAGTCCTCGTCCGTTGCCGCGGCATTTTGCGGCGAGACGGACGCGGGGTCGGTCGAAACAAGCGTTTCGGCCGCTGTGAGGGTTTCGGCAGAAACATCCGCCGCTACACCGTTACTTCCGGAAGCGGCCGGGACTGCGGGCTGCGCTTGTTTTTCCTGGGATTTTGCCGGTTCTGCCGATTCGGCGGGCGCCGGTTTTTCCGCCCCGCCCGGGGATGCGGGCTGATCGCCGGGAACATCGACTTTGCCCGCTACCTCGACAATCGGTTCGCCGGGGGCCTGCGCTTTGCCGGCTGCTTCGCCGGTTTTTTCTCCAGGCGCGGCAATTTTAAGGTTTTTTGCGTCCGCGGCCGCATCAGAACCCGACGACTTTACGCTCCGGGAAACCTTTACGAGCGATTGAATCGTTTTAAAACTTTCCGTACCCGCCCGCTCGGCCAGCTCAAACAGAACGATCTCGGTCGTGGCGGGAATCGCGCCGGCCTGTTCCATTTTCCGTATAGCAACTTCATGATCTATTGACCTGCGCGAGGCGATGGCATCGACCACAACATGCACCCGATATTTATCGGCCAGCAGCGCCAGCACCGTTTGATTCACGCAAACATGCGATTCTATACCGCACACAACCACCGCGTCGAGCTTGGCAGCATTGAGCGTCTTAACAAAATTAGGGTTATCCATGCAATTGAATTCGATTTTTTCAGTGATTTCCAGCAGCGGAAATAATTGCTTAAGTTCATCGATCGTCGGTCCCAACCCCTGCGGATATTGCTCGGTCAAGAGCACCGGTAAATTAAACAATTGAAACGTGGCGATAAGCTTGGCGATGTTCTGACCCAAAAGCTTAAATTGAGGAAAAACCGGCCGGAATTTTTCCTGCACATCAATGACGAGCAGGCCGGTTTTGTTCTTAATAATGGTGTTTGGGTGCTTTGGCATAAAATTCCTAAGATTCCGTCTTCATAATATAATTTTATTGCAAGAAACTTACCAGGGTTATTGATTGTTTTGACGGGAATACAAAAGTTATCTTTATAGCCGTATTCTAATTTCGGATTATTATCTTTGGTGATTTCTCATCCGCGGGAGTTGCATGGAAAACATTTTAGTGACCGGCGCCGCCGGGTTTATCGGCTTTCACCTTTGCAAACGCCTGTGCGGCCCCGTGAAAGGGACCGATTCATTTTCGGTCGTCGGTCTTGACAATCTCAATGCCTACTACGATGTAAACCTAAAAAAGGGCCGCCTGGCGCAATTGCAAAATGCCGGCGGTTTCTCGTTTTGTAAAATCGACCTTACCGACAAAACCGCGCTGGACGCGCTCTTTGCCGAAAAAGGATTCACCACCGTTATTAACCTGGCCGCCCAGGCGGGCGTACGCTATTCCCTGGAAAACCCTTACGCCTATATGGAAAGCAACGGCCTTGGTTTTTTAAACATCCTCGAAGCCTGCCGCCGCCACAAGGTCGCGCATCTTATTTATGCCTCCTCCAGCTCGGTGTACGGCGCCAATACGCGCATGCCCTTTTCCGTGCACGACAATGTGGACCATCCCTTGTCGCTCTATGCCGCCACCAAAAAAGCCAACGAACTTTTTGCGCATGCCTATGCGAGCCTCTATAAAATCCCGACTACGGGCCTGCGTTTCTTTACGGTTTACGGGCCCTGGGGCCGACCGGACATGGCGCTCTTTATATTTACCAAAGCGATCCTGGAAGGAAAACCG
>JAQUMP010000330.1 GCA_028718065.1 Chitinivibrionales bacterium
CATGTCCACCTGGTTTATTAGATAGGGATATTGCTTGTCCGTTAAGTTATGGCCGCCGAAATAGAGCGTGGTTTTAATCCATAAAAAATCGGCAAACGCGGTTGTAAACCCGCATAAAAGGGGCTTTAGGCGGTCGCTTTGCGGGAGGTAGGTCATACGCTCGAGCATCCAGCCCCGGTCGCGGCGCGCCGTTAAATGGGCCTGCGCCAGCATGCTCGCCGTAAAAAACGCGGCGGCCAAAAGTCCCAGCGCAATTCCGCGTTTCATGTTAGAGGTCCCTGCGCGAAAAAATCAAACTTGACATAATGAGCAAGAAGGCGGCATACAGAATGCCGTAACAAGCGGCTATGGATGTCCAATGCGCGGGCAGTGGCACGCCGTAAATCACCTGGCTGCGGATATTAAAATGCTCCAGATTGGGCAGAATAAAATAAATTCCCTTCAGCAGCGCGGTGTAGGCCGGATTGGATTTTGCAACCATTATAGATTCGAGCAGATCGTTACTGTGACCGGCGATAAAAAATCCGAGCGTAAAAAAAGAGGCCAACATGGGCGTGGTAAGGGTCGAAAAAAAGAGCGCCGCGGCAATCATCACCGCCATTTCCACGCCCGTGAGCGCCAGGGCCTTGAGCAAAATCGGCGCGGGCGGCGCCTCCATAATGGAAAGCACGACAATGAAAAAGAGCGCCATCAAAATAAAATTAAGGATGAGCGCGGCCAGGAGCCCAAAAAATTTTCCCCAGATAAACACGCTGCGGCTGATGGGCCGCGATAGCAGATTGTAAAGCGTTTTATCGGCGATTTCGCGGCCGAGCATGCCCACGCCGATAAAAATGGAAAGCATGAGTCCGGCCAGCGACATGGCCGCCAGGCCGAAATCCTGCATCACCTGGATGCGCGCAAAAACCGACCACTGGCCGAAGAAAACGGAGAGCAGGATAATGAGCAGGGCGAAAAAGAAAATGGCATAAAGGATTTTATTGCGAATGGTTTCGCGGAAGGTGTTGAGGGAGATTTGAAATAAGGCGTTCATGTTTTTTTTTTCGTAGTAAGGGCGGTTCATGAACCGCCCTTACTTAGAATACAACATAGTCTCCAGCGATTTGCGACGCGGCAAAATCGACTCAATAGTAATGCCGTTTTCAAAGAGTAATTTCTGACACGCCTTAACATCGCCGCCGGACTTTATAAAAATATCAGCATGCTGATCTTGGGTAGATTTAACTTCATAATTAAATGCTATCAATTGAGAAATAAGGTTTGGAGGCAATGAGGTTGTAACAATATCCGTCCCTAAAAATCCGCGTGATAAAAGCTCCGCCACCGCGCCTTCGTACGAAAGTTTTCCCGACGAAAGCACTATCACCCGTTCGCAAACGGATTCTATATCATCAAGAATATGGGTGCTAAAAAATATGGTTTTGCCGATGTTTTTTAGATTTTGGAATATATCGCGAAAGAGTCGTCTTCCCAGCGGATCGAGTCCGCTCATGGGTTCGTCAAAGACATAACACTCCGCATCGACCAAGAGCGCGGCCGCCATATTCAGGCGTTGCTGCATTCCCTTGGAAAGGTCCTTAACTTTCTTCTTGGTCGCGTTTTCAAGCTCAACGATTTCCAGCGTTTGCGCAATGGCTTTTTTCCGGTCGATGGTTTTTTGCATACCCGCAATCAGCTCCAGCGATTCATAAACAGATAGGTATGAATAAAAGTAGGGTTGTTCGGTAACAAAAGCAATGCCGTTACGGGCCTGAGGTTCGAGCGCATTCCGGCCATTTATTTTAATCGCCCCGCTCGTGGAACGAACCAACCCCATAAGCATTTTGAGTGAAGTAGTTTTGCCCGCGCCGTTAGGGCCCACGAATCCCACAATCGTTCCGCCGGTTATGGCAAAAGAGAGGTCCTGTACCGCGGCAATCTGACTGTTCCAGAAATTGCGGCGATAGAATTTGGTAACGTGCTGGAATTCGATGATGTTCATACAAATTAAATTTATATTATTTGCGGGAAGAGGTCAATCCGGGAAAAAACCTAAGCCGGATATAAATTCTTGGAAACGCAAAAAAAGAGATTCGACCCTATACGACATCACCGTAGGTCAATCCGTTTGAAAGGGTGGGATTATTCGAAATCCGGCGCATATTTTATAACAATATGCGTTCAGAATCGGCAATGTTTATTCGGGAACATTCACAAGGGCCAAATGAATGTAAATGATGCCGGAAGAATGGTTGAAAAATGGTTTCTTGAATCGG
Organism: Chitinivibrionales bacterium; assembly: GCA_028718065.1. Lineage (GTDB taxonomy): Bacteria > Fibrobacterota > Chitinivibrionia > Chitinivibrionales > FEN-1185 > JAQUMP01. The sequence goes on from JAQUMP010000330.1 coordinate 2,256, forward strand.
CAATAAAATTTTCGACCATTAAAATTGATGAATATATTGTCATGCCGAACCATTTTCATGCGATTGTTATAATCCGTCCACCGGTTGTAGGGGCAGACCTACGTGTCTGCCCTGAAATGCATGTTTGTGCGCAACGACCGTTATCCGTAGGGGCAGACCTACGTGTCTGCCCTGAAATGCATGTTTGTGCGCAACGACCGTTATCCGTAGGGGCAGACCTACGTGTCTGCCCTGAAACGCATGTTTGTGCGCAACGACCGTTATCCGTAGGGGCAGACCTACGTGTCTGCCCTGAATCGAAAAAGGGCGAACACGCAGGTTCGCCCCTACAAATTGCATATAATCACAAAAACATATCATCGATTATGCAATGGTTTAAAACAATGACGACCAATGAATATATCCGCAATGTCAAAACAAACAAATGGCCATCCTTTGCGGGCAAATTGTGGCAGAGAAATTATTATGACCACATCGGCCGTGATGAAAATGAATTGTTTCGCATCCGACAATACATTCGGGATAACCCGCAGCATTGGGAAACTGACGAAGAAAACATTGTAATGTTAAATTCTATCTTAGCCATGGACCGGCAATAACTTGTGAATATTCCTCCCAACCTAAACATTTCTTTTCCCGCCCTCGCGCCCATATCGGCCGGGCCGGAGCGCCAATCGGTTAATCCTATTGCCGGTTTGGCCGTGTCCTTGTTTTTGCATATTGCCATTCTTGGCATTTTCTTTTTTTTGTATCACCGTTTTTACCAGCCTATTATTTACGAACCGGTCAAGGCGTTTTCGCTGGTATCGTTTCCGGCCGCGGCAACACCAACAAAAAGCCTTCCTGCCGCTCCATTAAAACAAACCTCTCCGCAAACAAAGGCCGCGCCGCAAAAAGTTATCCCTACTGCCGAAAAAACGGCGCTCCCCGCTCAAGAAAAAGCTATTGCGCCGGCCGCCCCGGCGCAAGCCGCGCCGGATTCTTTAATGTCAACAAGCGCGGCGCAGAACACGGGGCAGGCGCCGTCCGGACCGGCTCCGGGCGCAAATCCGGCCGGTTACGATGAATCGAACGTTGTGCCAAGTTACAAGCCGAACCCTGCCTATCCTTTAATTGCCCGCCAACTCGGGATCGAGGGTAAATTCGTGGCAATTTTAACCGTTAAAGAAGACGGCGCCGTTGAAAAGGTGGATGTTCTTGAATCACCGCATCCGAGCTTTACACGTGCGGCCCAGGAAACCCTTCGGCAATGGCGGTATACCATTAACCGCAAGTCCTCTTTCGGCAACAATGCCCGCTATAAAAAACGCGTGGAAATTACCTTCAGGTTGAATGACGAAGAGCAATAAATTGCGCGATCTTGACAGATGATGCTTTACAAACTTAGAAACCGGAAACCCTTAGACGTCTTTATAAAAAAGAAGGAAACCATGAAAACCGAAACCAAATGCGTCCACGCGGGAACAATTGTCGATGCGGCCACGCGCGGCATAAACACCCCGATTTACACATCGTCGGTCTATGAATATCTTGGATCGGATGCAAGGCCCTATCCGCGCTATTTTAACGTCCCCAACCAACACGCGGTCGTTGACAAATTAGTCGACCTGGAAAACTGCGAGGACGGCCTCCTTTTTAGCTCGGGCATGGCCGCCATCGCTACGGTCATGCTCACGTTTTTAAAGCCCGGCGACCACGCCGTAATCCAGGACGATATTTACGGCGGCGCGCATGCCTTGGTAACGGACTTGCTCGCGGAGCGCGGAATCGAATTCTCGTTTGCCGCGGCCGACGCCCTCTCAATTATCAATTGCGTGCGGGAGCGGACAAAACTGGTGTATATCGAAAGCCCCACGAACCCAATGCTTAAGATCATCGACATCCGCCAGGTCGCGCAATTTTTCCGGTCCAAGGGGATTGTTTCCGTTATCGACAATACCTTTGCTTCGCCGATCAACCAAAACCCCGCAACGCTGGGGATTGACATTATAATACATAGCGGGACCAAATATCTTGCCGGCCATAGCGACCTCTGCTGCGGCGCGGCGCTCGGCGGAAAAGATGCCATTGCAAAAATCAGGAAAACGGCCGTTTGCCTTGGCCCCAGCATAAACGCCCAATCCTGCGCTCTGTTGGAGCGAAGCTTAAAAACCCTGGCGCTCAGGGTCGCGCGGCAAACCGAAAATGCGGGTAAAATCGCCCTGTTCCTGTCCGAACATTCCAATGTCGCATTAGTTAATTACCCCGGCCTGCCTGCATTTCAAGGGCATGCCCTTGCCTCGTCGCAAATGTCCGGCTTTGGGGCGGTGGTCTCTTTTGAAATACGGGAAAATGTCGGCTCCGCCTACGAATTTATGGGAAGGTTGGCTTTAATAAAACCCGCCCTGAGCCTGGGCGGCGTCGAAACCACGATCTGCGATCCGGCGACGACTTCGCACCAAAAAGTTTCCGGCGAAGTAAAAAAAAGGCTCGGCATTACCGATGGATTACTGCGGCTCTCGGTGGGAATCGAAGATTGCGGTGATTTAATTAACGATCTTGCGCAGGCGCTTAAGC
>JAQUMP010000331.1 GCA_028718065.1 Chitinivibrionales bacterium
TCGGAATTCGAGGAGTACCTGCGCGTTATTTACAATGAGGCATTACGCTGCCGCGACATCGTCGGCAACCTCACCGCGCTCGGCCGGTCGGATGATTCCCGGATGGCGCGCCACGATCTTAAGGACATCACGGAGGCGTCCATCAAGCTGATAGCTTCCACCGCCGCCAAAAATAACATAGCTATTGTAAACCGTGTCCCACAACGCTTTTTTGTTTTGGTTGATGCCCAAAAGTTTAAGCAGGTCATTCTGGCGATTGTTTCCAACGCGCTCGATTTTTCGCCGCCGGGGAGCGCCGTAACGCTCGCTGCCGCGGCCAGCGCAACAAATCCGGAGTTTGTGACCTTGACCATTGCCGATAACGGTCCGGGTATACCCGCGGAAATCCTGCCCAAGGTTTTTGATCCGTTTTTTACGACCAAGGAGGTCGGTATCGGCACGGGCATGGGGCTTCCCCTTTGTCATGCTGCCATGGAGGAGTGCGGCGGCGCCATCGATATCCGCAGCGATTTTGGCCATGGCACGACCCTGATCTTGGAACTGCCGCTGAGCCTTGGGGAAGAAGGCGCATGATACGCAAGGGTAAAATCCTGGTGGTCGACGACGAAGCGTCGCTGCGGCTGCTGCTCTCCAACGAACTTACGCGCGCCGGATATTCGGTGGAGGTCGCGGCGGACGGCGAAAGTGCGTTGCAGCGCGTGCGTGAAGATTTTTTTCATGTGGTGCTTCTGGATATTATCCTGCCGCGCATGGATGGCGTCTCGGTGTTGCGGACCATCAAGGCCGAAAAGGTCCTCTCCGAAATCATCATCCTTACGGGGAATGCCACCCTCGAAAGCGCGATTGAGTGCATTAAGCTGGGCGCGTTTGAATATATCCGCAAGCCCTATTCCATTAACGAGCTTATCATCCAGATCGAACGAGCCATTGTCCATCAAAGCAGCCAGCTTGACCGGCGGTTACTCAAGGAGAGGCTTTCCAAACGCGATGGCGGCAGCGATACCATGGTCGGCACCAGCCCGCCCATGCAGCAGTTGCGCGCGATGATCGCCCGCGTGGCCCCGACCCAATCCACGGTGCTGATCCTGGGCGGCAGCGGCACCGGCAAGGAATTGGTGGCGCGGTCGATCCACGAAAAGAGCTTAGTCGGCAGCAAGCAGTTCGTGACCATCAATTGCGCCTCGCTCCCCGAGCACCTGCTGGAAAGCGAATTATTCGGTTACGAAAAAGGTGCCTTTACAGACGCGAAGGAGCAAAAACGCGGCTTGGCGGAAATCGCCGACGGCGGCACGCTTTTTTTAGATGAAATCGGCGAGATCCCGCACCATTTTCAGGCCAAGCTGCTGCGTTTCCTGGAGTCGGGCGAAATCCGGCGCGTGGGCGGGACCAAAGATATCAGCCTTAACGTGCGCATCCTGTGCGCCACCAATAAACCGCTCGAAGAGCTGGTAAAAGCCCAGGCTTTCCGGGCGGACCTCTATTATCGCCTTAACGTGGTTTCCATCCTTGTCCCGCTGCTCAAGACCCACCGCGAGGATATTCCATTGCTGGTGAGCGATATTATCGCCAATTTGGGTTTTAGGAAACGTTTTCATGAAGAAGCCCTGGCGCTCCTGGCGCAGTTTGACTGGCCCGGCAATATCCGCGAATTGCGCAATGTGGTCGAGCGGGCCTGCATCATGAGCAGCCATGCCCTCATTAAAAACGCTGACCTTTCGTTTTTAAACTTGTCCGTTACGCCGCCGCCGGTTGTTTTACAATCAGGAGAATCCGCCGCGACCACGTCCGAACCCGCGCCGACGCTTTCCTTGAAGGAAGTGCAACGCCGGCACATTGTCGCCGTGTTGCAGAATGTAAAGGGACATCGCGCCAAGGCCGCAAGCATCCTTAAGATCACGCCCAAGACGCTTTATCAGAAAATCAAGGATTACAATATTGTTTCGGTGTTTGAATGATGGGTAGGGGCAGACCGGCGTGTCAGCCCCTATGGAAACACGCCGACAAGGGACGAACACATAGGTTCGCCCCTACTACAAAATCAAAAAAATCAATGCGCCTTGATCGGCCATTTGGTGTTCCAGGCAAGCAGCAGAGGGCTGGAAACAAAATAGGTTGAATACGTGCCCACGATAGTGCCCACGATCATGGCAAGTGAAAGATCGCGCGTGGCCTCGCCGCCCAGAAAGTAGAAAGTTGTCACCACGAACAGCACCGTTAAAATGGTGATAATCGTGCGCGACAGCGTCTGGTTGATGCTGGCATTAATCATGTTTTCGAAACTGCCGGCCGAAAAACCCTTGTTGTGGTTTTCACGCACACGGTCGAACACCACGATCGTATCGTTGAGTGAGTAGCCGATAACCGTTAAAATGGCAGCCACGAACGAAAGCGAAATTTCGGCGTTCCGTAAAGTAAACACACCCGTGGTTATGATACAGTCGTGGATCAGGCCCGCGACCGCGGCAATGCCGTGCGGAAATTTAAAGCGCACGGCAATATACAGGATAATGGCGATCCACGAAAGCAGGATCGCGAGCATGGCATTCCAGGCAAGTTCGTTGCTCACCTTCGCGCCCACCGTTTCCTGCTTTAAAATCTCGAAGCTGTTTTGCGGATAGCCGGACTTTAGCACGCTCTGGATCTGGTCGCGGATTTGGCTGCCTTCCGCTTTCTTTTTAACCGTGATCTGAAGTTCGTTGTGATGACCGATGCCGAGCGTTTTGATTTCGGGTTCGCCGTACCCAAGTTTATTGATCAAGGTGCGGATTTTGGCGATGTCGTTATCCACCGGCTGCTCGAATTTGAGGTGCACGAGCGTGCCTCCGACAAAATCGATGGCCAGGTTAAAGCCATGGTTTACAATAAGTGATACAAACGTCGCCAGTATCAAAAATCCGGAAACGAAATACATGTATTTTCGGACACCAAGAAAGTTAAAATTCGGCGATCGGAAAATGTCGATCATAGTTTAAATTCCTCGCAAGACCGTGGTTAAATGCTGAGTGTTTCGTCCTTGTGTTTGGGCGGCATTACTTCAAAAACCGTTCTGGTAATCACAAACTGGGTAAAAAGCGAAATAATAATACCGAAAATCAGCGTGATGGCAAAGCCTTTGATGGGGCCGGTCCCAAGCCAGAAAAGGATAAGGGCCGTTATGAGCGAAGCCACGTGCGAATCTATGATCGTGACCAAGGCCCGGTCAAAACCCGCATGGATCGCCCCGCGCGTGGTTTTACCCAGGCGCAGCTCCTCCCGTATGCGTTCGTAAATGAGCACGTTGGCATCCACGGCAATACCGATATTTAAAACCAATCCCGCAATGCCCGGCAAGGTTAGGGTGGCATTAACGGATGCCATTAACCCTAAAATTAGCACCAGTTCTATAAGTACCGCAAAATTGGCGATGATGCCGCTCCATCGATAATAAATTGCCATGAATAAAAACACCAGGGTCATGGCCACGACCCAGGAAATGGCTCCCTTGCGGATGGAATCTTGTCCCAGTGACGGCCCAACCGTGCGCTGCTCGATGATGTTGACCGGTGCGGGCAGAGCGCCGGCGCGCAGAACCACGGCCAGGTTCTTAGCCTCTTCCAGCGTAAAGTTGCCTTCGATCATAGCCTGGCCGAAGGCGATTTTTTGCCTGATTTTCGGGGCCGAATATACTGTGCTGTCAAGCACGATCGCAAGAAATTTGTCAACGTTCTGGCCGGTCACGCGCGAAAACATGCGGGCGCCCCGGCTGTTCATTTCCAGCGACACATACGCCTGGCCGCCGGTCATACCGTCCTGGTTGATCGTGCCGCGGGCGTCCTTGATGGCGTCGCCCCGCATTTCCGGGTGGCTCTTGACATAATAAAGTTCGTAGTATTTGGTGGAACCGGTAAGCCGCGCGGCATGGCCCCACAAAAAGGTGCTGCCGGAAAGGCCGGTGCGTTCCAGCGCGTCGCGCACGTCGGCGCGGGCCAGAATTTGTTTGACCTGTTCCTTATGCGATTCGGCCACACCGATCTGATTGTCCAGCGGAACCAATAGCTCGGACAGCGACGAGACGGTCGACGGCGCGATTTTTACCGCCGAGGATTCGGCGGCCGCTTTTTCTTTTCCGGTAAAGAGCAATTTGGCCTTTTCCTCGGCCTCTTTTTTCTTGAGGGCCGTCGAATCGTTGGCAACGGCCGCCGCGGTGTCGCCGACGCTCTGGCCTTTAAGGACGTTATCGATGACTTTAACCGCGCGTTCCAGCTCGGCCGGATCGCGCAGCAGGTTGAATTCGAGCTGGGCGGTGGAACCGATGACGCCCTTGGCGGCCTCTTCGTCGCGGAAGCCGGGCAGCTCGACAATCAGGCGGTCTTTGCCCTGTTTCTGGATAATGGGCTCGGCCACGCCGAGCCCATTAATGCGTTTTTCGATGACCGTGTAGGCGCGTTCCAGGATATCGCCGGTCTCTTTTTTGTTAAGATGCGACTGGTCGATTTCCAGCACGATGCGCATGCCGCCCTGCAAATCGAGCCCGAGATTGATGATCTTTTTTAACATCTGCGGGTGCGCCGCGACGTAGGCCTGCCGCACAGCGCCCGCCTTGGAATAAAACAAATAGGAGTCTTTAAGGAAGAAGAGCGAAAGCGCGATCGCCGCTATGGTGATTATAATGCTGGCCGAGTTGTTTTTCCGCATGAACGTTCTCTCATCCTTTCTCGTCTTGTAAATCCATTTTAGTTTGCAGGTATTGATGCACTTTTTCAACAATGTCCTTGGGGTTTTGCGGTTTGGTAAGGTACAAATCGCATCCTACCCGCTGGCCTTCCCG
>JAQUMP010000332.1 GCA_028718065.1 Chitinivibrionales bacterium
ATCCAGGCCACCGAATTGGCCGCGCCCAGGTTCCCGCCGGCCTTGGTCATGACATGCCGGACTTCGGAGACCGCGCGGTTGCGATTGTCCGACATGCATTCCACCAGCATGGCGACCCCGCCCGGCGCGTAACCTTCGAGCGCAAATTCCTCGTAATTTACCCCTTCCAGCGTGCCGGTGCCTTTGGCAATCGCCGAATCCACGTTTTTGCCCGGCATATTGGCGGCCTTGGCGCTCAGGATCGCCGAACGCAGCCGCGGATTGGCCTCACGGTCTCCGCCGCCCATGCGCGCGGCAATGGTTATTTCCCGAATCAGCCGGTTGAACAGTTTTCCCCGCGCCGCATCCAACTTTCCCTTGGACCGTTTGATGGTCGCCCACTTGGAATGACCAGACATAGTTCCTCGCTTGTTGTTATGAGTTAATTAAAACAGTTATACTTTCTTCGAAATCGCGTTTTTAAACTCACCCCATCACCCGGCTTTCAGCCACCCTCTTCCCCTCTCTCGCGAGAGAGGGGAAGAGGGCTGGGGAGAAAGGGTGAGTTGGTTTCTATCCCGTTATTTTTTCGAGTTCGATTTTTTCGATTTTATTTAATTTCTGGCCTAAAAATATTTGGGCGCCTTGGGAAAACCCCGGCGTAAGATCGGTGATAAAAAACGTGCTGCCCTCGAGCCCGCCCGTGCTGCGGGGATTGCAGGCGTCAAGCGCCGTTAAAATATCCTGCGCCTCCTTGGCGGCCCACAGGGCGCTGTCGATGAGCTCCACGCGCGATCCCACCACGCCCTGAATTACCTCCATGAGGAGCGGATAATGCGTGCAGCCCAGGATCAGGCAATCGATGCCGTTGTCCACGAGTTGATAAATATAATGTTGCGCTACCATGCGGGCAATTTCGCTGTCGTAAAGATTGTCCTCGACGAGCGGGGCAAAGAGGGGGCAGGCGCGGAAAAAAACCTTGATATCGGGGTCGATATCGTGGATGGCCTTGACATAGGATTGCGTGCGGATCGTGGCGGCGGTGCCGATGACCCCGATTTTTTTTTCGGCGGTCCGGAACACGGCCGCGCGTGCGCCCGGCAGAACCACACCGATGACCGGAATATCGTGCACGCTCTCGCGCAGATATTCGAGCGCGACCGAAGAGACCGTGTTGCAGGCCACGACGATCATTTTAATGTCGCGCTTCAGTAAAAATTTAGCGTCCTGCAGACCTAAATTGCGGATGGTTTCATCCGAGCGACCGCCATAGGGGAAGCGCGCCGTATCGCCTAAGTAAATGAGCTCCTCGCCCGGCATGAGCCGGACAAGCTCCTTGACCACGGTCAAACCGCCCAGGCCCGAATCAAAAATCCCGACCGGTCGGGCATCACTCATGATTGCGCCTCATATTTTTTTTTAAATTCAATAATGGCCCTTAGGATCGCCGCGGCCATGTTTTTTTGAAATGAACGATCGTTTAAAAGCGATTCCTCGGCCTCATTGGAAAGAAATCCGGTTTCGACCAGCACGGCCGGCATATAGGCGCCGTTTAAGACCCAGAAATTGGCCTGGCCTATGCCGCGGCTCAGCCGCGGAACGGATTCCAGGGAATGCTCAAAGCATTTGTCAAGTTGTATGGAAAGGTCTTCGCTCTCCTGCAAAAATTCATTGCCGGCCATGTCCGCCAGAATGGTTTGCAGATAATTGTGTTTTTTGCCGCCTTCGTCCTCCAACTTAATGACATCGTTTTCGGCCATCGCCACGAGCTTGTCGTCTTCGTTTTTGGCCTGTGATAGAAAATAAATCTTATACCCGCGGGTCGTATTACGTTTTTTTGCGTTTCCGGCAATACTGTTGGCATGAATGCTCACGAAGATGTCGGCTTTTTTTTCGTTGGCAAAGCGGGTGCGATCCTGTAACGGAATAAAAACGTCGGTTTCGCGCGTCATGTAGACGGTCAGGTTTGTTTTGGCTTTAATCAGTTCGCGCAAAAGTAAACCGATCTCGAGCACGACGTCCTTTTCGTTTATTTTTTTTTTGGGACCGATCGCGCCCGGATCTTTACCGCCGTGCCCGGGGTCGATGACGACGGTCCTTATGGCTAAACCCGTCATGGACGTCGCGGGTTTATTCGCCGTCGCTGCGGGCGGGTTTTCTTGCGGGGCCATTTCCGCGCGCAAGACCGGTTTTCCCGGTTCTCCTTTTAAATGCTCCGTTAGTTTCGGAACGGAGAGCGGCATTATCCGAATGACACCGGCCGAATCCGCAGGCGCGATTGAATCGGCCGGAAGGAGCGTGCTGAAAATAGCGTAAAAATCCGCGAGCGAAACCAGCAGTGCGCCATCGTGACCAAGCTGCGGCCCGAAGGCGCATTGGATCAGTTTTTCTCCGGCGCGGGCAATAGTCATATCCGGCGCCAGTTCAACGCTTACGGCATTATTTTTACACGTGAGCATGACTTTCTGCATGTCCCAGGCGCAACTAAAACCAAGAAAGGCGCCCGTTTCCTGGAGTCCGACATAAGTTATACCGTTTATTTTTTGAGACTGGATTTGCTGTTTACTGTTGGATAGGGCGTTAAAAAGGGTAAGCGCGGGAACGGCAAGCGCGAGGAGCACGATGGCCAAACACGGTTTAAATAGAATCCTTTTTTTCATCCGTTATACGTTTTTCTTAAATGCTCCAGCTTGCGTTTAACGTCGGCCGAAGCGATTTTTTCCCGTTTGTCACCTTTTTTCCGGCCCCGGCACAGGCCCAACTCAACTTTAATCCATTGTTCCTTGAAATAAATCGAGAGCGGAATAAGGGTAAGTTTTTTGCGGTCCACTTCGGCGGCCAGATAGCGGATCTGCTTTTTATGCATGAGCAGACGCCGTTTGCGATAGGGATCGCTGTTGACAAAGGTGTTGCCCTGGCTATAGGGGCTGATATGCAGGTGAAACAGATGCAGTTCGCCGCCGCTGCCGGTGGCAAAACTGTCGCTCAAATTGACCTGCCCGTTGCGCATGGATTTTACTTCGGGGCCCAAAAGCTCGATGCCGGCCTCGAACCGTTCGAGCACTTCATAGTCGTGAAAGGCCTTGCGGTTATTGGCGATTACTTTGTCCGGCATGGGGGGAAAATAGTTGCCGCTGGGCAAGACTTGCAATCAATAACGGCAAGCGGGGACAGTCCCCGTCATTTTACATACGAACAACAATAATCGGTCAGCTCGAACACCTTAAGTTTAAATTTGGAATGGGCCGGGACCTCAAAGGATTCCTGCGAGCTTATTTTCTGCCAGATATTGGAGCCGGGCAGCAGGATCTCCAGTTTACCGACAAGAATTTCCATGATTTCCTTGTCGGCCGTGCTAAACTCATATTCCCCGGGCATCATGATGCCGAGCGTTTTTTTTGTGCAGTCCGAAAATAAGACCGTCCGGCTGGTGACCTTGCCGTCGAAATAAACATTGGCTTTTTTAACGACCGTAACGTTCTTGAACTCAGGCATTGAGAGGGTCCTTTCTTTAATGATAGGCGATATCGCCGGACCATGCTAATCCAAAGTTAAACTTTAAATTAGCACAACCTATTGCTTATCGATTCTACCCGTCACGCGCGCGGCGAGAGTATCGTAGTCCGCCGATGGCAGAAATTCCTGCAATTCCTTTTGCTCTTTATTGAATCGGCGGGAGGCTTCGGCGCTCCTGTTTTGTTCGAGCAGCGTATAAATTTCAACCAGATTTTTCCGGGCGCGGGTGCGCTTTAAAGTAAGCGCATCCTGGCTCCGGTTCTGCATACCCTCGCGTGCAACTGCAAGCCTGCCGCTGCGGACCTCTTCCGGATTGGTTTGCGCCACTTTGTTTTCGCGCGCTGCGGCCTCCTGCTCTCTTTTTCGAACACCTTCCTGGGCAAGATGCATGCGCTCAAGGCGCACGCGGTCCGCCTGCGTCAAGAGGCCCGAATCGGCCGCGGCCTTGCGGCGATTCGCGGCGCGCTCCCGGGCGAGAGCATGCGCCTGGGCGCGCAGGGCGGTAAGCGGCGAGGCCGTGTCGTTTGTATTACTTGTCAAGGCAGCAATTTCGGCGCTGACGGGGCTGGCTTCCCCGGCGCGGCGCGCTTCCACGGCATGCATGATGGCCTCGCTCACGCGCGCGACTTTGTTCCGGTCGGCGACCCGCGGTGAAACCACAGAATCCAGGTACATTCCGGCGGGCTCGATTCCCTGATTTTCAAGGATGGCCAGGTTGCGCTTGACAAGCGAGTCTTCTTTAAAAGCGACCCGTTCCCGCAAGCTTCGCAAGCGTCCGCTCAGTTTGTCGGCCTCAACCCGGATAATGGCATCGCGGATCAGGTCCAGTCGCGTCTGCGCCACATGCAAGGCCTCCGAGGCCGCGCCGATTTGGCCGAGAGCGATTTGCGTTTCGGCATTCTTGAGCGAAGTTATTATAAAGGCCTGTTCTTCCGCCGCGGACGAACGCGCCTGAAAAGCGGCCGCCATGCGGCCGTATTGCGTCAGGGAAATGGACAAAAAGCCCTGGTTGTCCAGACAATAGGTCAACTCGGCGCGCGCGGTAATATCGTTATTTTGCTGGAGCGCCATTTCGAAGGAATTTACTACATTACGCGAAACAATCCGGTTGTGTTTATCAATAGCGTTTTCCATTTCGAATGCCTTGTCCCCATCGAGCGCCTTCATCCGAAGCAAAAGGCCATTCAAATTTTTAAAGTCGGGACGTTTGCGATTGAGCGCATCGTTAAAAGGGCCGATCAATTCATTCACCGCCATGGCATTGGCATTGGCCATATCTATTTTAAGATCGTTCTCCTCCAGGT
>JAQUMP010000333.1 GCA_028718065.1 Chitinivibrionales bacterium
TCGCAACTATCGTTTCTAGTATGAGTGCGCTTGTCGGGTTTTACCCAAATCATATTATGAAGGAAGACAAAGTGTTTTTCCCTGATTCAATGGCATATTTCTCCCGTGAAGAAGATCAAGCCATGCTTGCGGAGTTTTGGGGATTTGACAGAAAGCTAATCCATGAAAAGTATATAGCCGTGGTCCAAAAACTGGAAGAAATATCCGTGGAGGGGAATAAGAGACAATGGCGGAAAATATAATTGGGTAAACGATTACAAAAAAACGGCCATAGAAACCTTACTTTCGTCAAGCTCTCCCACGGCAAACAAGATAAGAAGCGTTCTCCTTTAGAAGACCGAACAAAACCAGCTAAATTAAAAATAAATATTATTAAATAAATGTTTTGACAACAACATTCCCAAAAGCAATATTTTAACTATTATAAAATTCGGCTGTGCATCGTGCTTTGAATTCTTGTCTAATAAGTCTGAAAGTGCTGTAACGGTTGTTAATTGAATAAATTAATTCGTTGATATTCAGACAAAATGAACGTTTTCTAAAAACCAACAAAAATAAAACGAAAGCCAAACATTCTGCAAACAGTAGTGGATTTTATTATTTAGTGTTTAATCGGAGGGATCATGATTAAAAAATATCTGCTCATTACGTTCGGAGTAGTATTGGTTTTCAGTGTTTCAATATTCGCAACACAACGGACGGCTGTTCTGTTGACTGTTAAGGACCATGGTTACATGGCTGATTCCTCTACTTATTTTATCAAAACGGTTGAATCGCTTGGGGGGAACCTGGGCAATACTTTGTACTGGTCGACATCGACTTATGCGGGAAAATCGGCGATTTGTGCCCTTGGCTTCTTTTTGAATCGGGGCACGAAAATCAGGCTGAATTACAACGATTCTACCCAGAGTCAAAATCTGGTGCAGATTTTGGATCCAATTCAGTAGATTTTAATTGATTTTTGAAATACGCACTCATTAATTTATTTAAAGAATAAACGGGCTGTCATCTTTGAGTTTTGCATCTTCCCACATTGTTTACCCGTTTAGCCGTAAAAATTGTCTTTAGGTTAGAAGAATTGACCAGAGCAGACTTTTTGCAATGTCAATAAAAACGTTTTATACGTAATTTTTGCATTTTATTCAATTTTTTCTGATTTATATGGTCCAGGGGAAAATGCCAATGAAAGCATTTACAAAGCTTAAAATCAGTTTTTCGGGACTGGCAGCAGTATTGTGTTTTTCCGCATGCGCTTTCGCCATGGTGCCGAATTATGTGCGGACTTCCACATTTCAATCTGCTATTGATTCGGTAACATCAATTAATTTTTCCGATGGCCTTAATAAAAGCGTCCAAACACAGCTTATATTAGGTGACAATGTTACCGCCTTAATCAGTGCAAAGTATTACGATGTTTTGGGAAGGGACTCTCTTACAACTAAATCGTTCGCTTATCATACCGAAAAAAACTTCTTCGACGAAGATGCGCCCCATTCGTCCTGGCTTAATGCCGCTAATAATTATTGGAGTTCGGACAGTATTTATCCGGGAACGTCGGTCCATAGACCGAGTGGTGGTGGCAAAGCATACTCCGAAATTGCTTATTACGACGACCCTTTAAATCGTCCCAGCGAAAATGGCGCTCCCGGCGCGAGTTTTTACCGCGGCAGCGGGCATACCAGCCAAATGTGGTATTATGGCGTTGCCTCAAACGATGCTTTTTTAACGTTCGATCAACTTAAGACGGTGGGCTCCTATGAACCAAACCCAGGGGATACTTTTTATAATTTAATCATAACCAAAGACCCCAACGGAAAATTCACCCAAGAGATCAAAGACAACGTTTATAACCATACCCTTAGTACGTGGGCGGCCGACACCGTAACCACCGAACACGCCTCCGACCACGTAATCATCTCAAAATATCTTTACGATGTTTTGGGCAAGGTAACAATAGAACAGCCATTAGGAACGCCAGGGGGAGTTACAAACTATTATGAAAATATCTATTATACCTACGATAAATTAGGCCGGTTGATTACAAAAAAAACACCGGATGCCGGGACCGTTTCGTACGCTTATGATAAGGCCGATAGATTAATCGAAGTCACACCGGCAAATGCGATTTCCGACTCGTCCACTGGCCGCGATTACTATATCAGCTATGTCTACGACGACTTGGGGAGGAACATTAAAATTCAAAAGGCGTTTCCTCCCGGTACCGCAACGCCTCCTCCGCAGGATCTAATCAGGAATATTTATGACGATCCATCTGCACTCAGTTACTATTCCAATATTTCTGCCGGTATTATTTCATCACTCCAGAATTGCAAAGGCAGGCTTGTTGCCGCCATCGCTTTTAATAACGATATTATACCAACTTCTAATTTCACACTTAACCTCGTATTCGATATTTTTTCTTACGACGATGAAGGCAGAATTCAAACCAAATACAAAATCGTTCCCGGACTTGCGAACCAAACTTTTTCCTATGAATACGATTTTCAGAGCAAAGTCACTATTGAGAGATATTCCAATGGCCCGCTGCTCACCACAGAAAAACAATATTTTTATGATGCATTAGGAAGACTTTCGGAAATCAAGCTTAAAAAGAACAATGAAAATGCCAAGGTTGTTGCAGATTTTACCTATACTGCAGCGGGTCTCTGCATCCTGAAGGATCTTAAGGACTTAAATGATGGTACTCAAGGAGCGCTGGTAACCTCGGAATATACCATCCGGGATTGGGTAGCAAAAATTAATTCAATTAGCAAACCACTCAACGTTCCAATTTTTGGAGAGCAGCTATTTTACGAAAACAGCAACCAGCCATATACGGAGCCAAGCCCTTACAATGGAAATATCTCTCAGATAGTTTTTTCCTACACTTCGGTCTATGATAAAAGGTTTTCATATTACTACGACGATTTAAACCGATTGCGAAAAGTAAACGACGATTTCGGCAACTCTGTTGCTTACAATGAACTTTTTCAATACGATAAAATCGGCAGAATTACGAGGAAACTAGCGAACCCATCTACTTTTCCGGCATTTCCCGATAACCCGCCGGAATATCAATATTCTCCGACCAGCAACCAATTGCAAAGTATTACCGGCAAGCGGGATAAAACAGCCGGTGAACACTTCAATTACGTATATGATGCCAACGGCAACATGATCCTTGATCGCTATAAAAAGATGGTAGTTAAGCTTGACTTTCGCGATATGCCCTATGAGTTTGTTTTTTATAATACAATCCCGGACAAATACCTGGATTGGCTGAATCTTTATTCTGAAGTCGACAAGGCCAATAATAACGGCCAATATATTTCTAAAGTTGTCATGCATTACGACGCCTCCGGCAATAGGGTTCTTAAAACCACGCTGAAGGGAGGCTTCTAATGAAAAACAGGATAATGCCCGTCCTTAAAAGCATTTTTAACCCACTGTTTTTGTTTTATTCAATTTTGCTCTTTACTTCCGGGGCGGTTACCGCCGCCTCCATCACCTGGGGAAGCGCGACGAACATCTCTGCTGATGCCGATATCAGTACGGCAGGGACGGCCGTTTACGCTTACACTTGGGGCAGCATCCAAACCGTGAATACCGTGACCTTTGCGGCGACAACCGCCACATCAGGCGACGTGGGGGGAAACCTTACGCTTGATAGCTTCGGTTCGCGTGACTACAAGTCCAACAACCATTTCGGAATGGGCTACGGTGCATTTGCTTCACTTTCCACGCAATATCAGGAAATTCTCTGGGGCGCCGTATTCAACAGCAGTACCGGAACAAAAACGGTGACGCTTAAAAACTTAACAAGCGGTAATAATTACCAAGTCCAGGTTTGGGTTAATAATTCTTATTATGACAACAGCACAATGACGGTCACTGCCGGAAACAGCGTTACCTTGACTAAAAACGTTGGTGGCGGGGCCGGTGTAGGCCAATACGCGATAGGCACATTTACGGCAGACGCAACGACTCAGGTACTTTCTTTTTACGGTAATTCCGGGTCATCGGGAGTAGGGCCGCAACTCAACGCGATTTCGCTGCGAAACCAATCGGGACCTCCTCCAGCGCCCGGTGTGCCGGTATTATCATCCCCGGCAAATGCGGCTACAAGCATTGCGGTTAACCCCACATTAGCCTGGAATGCTTCCAGCGGCGCAACTACTTATGGGTTACAGGTGGCAACGGACGCGGGTTTTACCGGGCTTGTTGTAAACCAGAGCGGGCTTACGGTGCTTTCATATAATGTGACCGGGTTGACCAACAGCACAACTTATTACTGGCGTGTTAATGCGACCAATGGCGGCGGGACAAGTGCATGGTCTTCTGTCTGGAGTTTTACGACTTCTATCGAGGGGTGGTCCCAACTTACCACCCCTTTTGACTGGGACGTAACTAACGCATTTGCGGTGAGCGCAAATAATCTTTTTGCCGGGACTCAGTACGCCGGAGTTTACCGTTCTACAGACAACGGCGCCAATTGGGCTCAGGTTAATACCGGCTTGACAAACACAGCAGTTATGTCGCTGGCTATGAACGGCACCAATCTTTTTGCAGGCACCCAAGGCGGGGGAGTTTTTCTTTCTACGAATAATGGGGCAAGCTGGGCTTCGGTTAGTAACGGGTTGCCGGCCTATGGCAGTTTCCGGGCTTTTGCAATTAGTGGGGCAACTATTTTCGTCGGAACCTATTACCAAGGGATTTTCCTTTCCACGAACAACGGTGCAAGTTGGAGCGCGACTACCAATGGATTGCCTACGGGATGCGCGGTATATT
>JAQUMP010000334.1 GCA_028718065.1 Chitinivibrionales bacterium
GAATCCGCATGGCGTATCGCCGTCGAATCCTGGCTGCGCAAAAACGGCTCTATTACCGTCACCATTAACAAAAAAGTGTTACCCGTTTTTCAGGAAATCCGGACTCATAATTAGATGGTGTGCACAACTTTGCGCGCTCGGCTTGGTGCATCTTTGCCAAGAATTTGCCTAGCTTCGGTAATAGATTTTTGTGTGTTGTTCACGCTGGTAATATCTACGTATTGGAACGTAATATCTGGTTCCATACTTGGATCGCGGATACTGATCTGTTTCTTGCACACCTCTCCTAGCGTTGCCCATCGCCATCCGTTAGGGAGCTTCTGTTTTTCTTCTTGGAGTGTTATTGTCTCGGTAGATGCACTCACGCGGCGAACATCCTAATCTTGGTCTCTGTCAGCAGCTCATTTGGATTGCCCGCTGTTTTCAGCGCGGCCAAACCACCGGCAGCTATCACTTCAGGTATGTGGAAAATCTGCGGGTTCTCGATACCATCTGTCCCGCCGCGTTCAAACTGATTTGCAATGGCGCGGATGGTCTTGGCCGCTGGTTTGGAGAGTGAATTTATCCATTCCTCATGCTTGTAGGTGAAGGCCATTGTGCGATCGTGGCGCGTGCGCGGATTCATACCCCAACCGAGTTCGGCAAGCACGTCGTAAAGATCATATTCTCCCTTTCCGTCAACCATGCGTACAACATTCGGCGAATAGCCGGAAGTCACCAGCGTGTCAATCAGTTCCTGGCGCGTTGGCGGTTTAATCCAACGAGCGCGGAAATCATCCAGGGTGTGGACTTCCTGAACAAGCCGCGCTGCCAGACGGGCCTTGTAATCATCGATAGGCACTGGCATGGCTTTGCCGTCCACATCGGCGACGATAAAGCGCCCGGCGTCGGTAACGTGAACCTCAAACCCTTCGACGCTGATCGTCGGTTCCGGCGGTGGAGGTGGTGGAGTTGGATCAGAGCCTTCTTCACGGGGCTTGGTCGACTTGGAGATAAAACTTTCGCCGAATAACCGGGTGGCGTCCGTGTAATCGTAAACATGGAACATGAGCTTACCTGTGGGTGCATCAATGCGGGTGCCGCGCCCGACCATCTGATAGAAGCTGATGGGGCTTTTCAGGTATTTGAAAAAAACGATGTTCCGTATGCAGGGCACATCCACGCCGGTGGTAAGCAGGTCCACTGTGGCGGCGATAAAATGACTGCGCGATGAGGCTCGCAAGTCGGGAAGCTGGTCATTGCCGCTGCTGGCGGCAGTGCATTTGAAGGCGAAATATTCCAGCCGCTGCTTGCCGTTCTTGGCGCACCATTGGGCGTAGAGGTTGTTCATGCACACGGCCACATCGTCAGCGTGACGGTCGCGGGCACAGAAGATAATAGTTTTTTGCTCTGGTCCGCCGGAATCTTGGAGATACTTAAACAAATCGCCGCACATTGCCAGCACACGATCGGGCAGAAGAATACGGTCTTCATATTGGGTTCGCCGATAAAGGTCTTCAATCTGCTCTGCGGTTATAGGCAGACCGGTAATGGCGTCAACGGGGTTTCGGGCAATAATTTCATGTTTGGTGATGCCGGTGTCGTCGAGGTTGACGCGACCCTTCTGGATTTCACAGGCAGCAAGGTAGCCATCTTCGATGGCCTGAGCATAATCGTACTCATAGGCGGGTTCGCCGAAATAGGTATGATTGTTGGCAGTGATTTCGGCATCCTGCTTGGCTTCGGCGGTCTCTTCCTTGCACTCGAGCTGGCGCGGCGTGGCCGTGAGCCCGATTTGCGCGGCCCTGCTGTTTCGCGTGAGTGCCATCGACCACTTGCCCCAGGCCGAACGGTGGCATTCGTCAATGACGATATGCGTGAAATAATTTTCCGGGTAAAAAGTAGTCAGGAATGAGGCGTCGCCATTGTCACTCTCTATGCCCAAGGTCTGGTACGTGGCGATATGTATACGAGCGTTCTTGGCGTTATTCGTATTGTCCGGTTTGCGAAATACCTCGGCCGCGTCGGAGCCGAAAACGTTCTGGAAAGCCTTGAGGGCCTGCGTACGCAACTCGTCGCGATCACCGACGAACAGGGCGCGGGTGAGTTGCCCTGCGTCGGAGATCCGTTTGAGCAGGTTTACGGCGATGAAGGTTTTGCCCGCGCCGGTCGCCAAGGACAGCAGCGCCCGTTTGGGCTGTTTTGAATTTTCACACCGGATGATCTTTTCTATGACAGCACGAATGGCGGCGTCCTGGTAATAGCGCCGAGCTCCCTCGCCGCCGGGGTAAGGTTGGAGCAATGGCCGGGCCACTGGTGAATCAAGGGTGAACCCCATGGCTTGTTCGTAGCGGGTGCGAAGGTCGGCAGGAGCCGGAAACTCCGCGATTGGCTTTGGCGCGGCGGTAATACCGGTGAAGTTATCAAACTCGACAAACTGATGTCCATTGGACGAGAAAATGAATTTTACATTTAGCCGCTTGCATTCTGCATAGCCCTTTGCTTGATCCAGACCGTGACCTGGTGGAAAGCTCTCCTTCTTGGCCTCAATCAAGGCCAGGGCCACAGGCTGTGTATCCACATTGACTTTGACCCGGAGAACATAGTCAATCTTCCCGTGCCTGCGCCGCTTGGCTTTGCCGTTGATTACTTCAACCGTACCCGCGGTTTCTTCACGCCGGATGAGGTCTTCGGTCCAGCCACGTTTGTGAATGGCGGGATCGATGAGCTTGGCTCTGGTATCGGCTTCGTTGAATGGCATGGATTTTTTCTGACCGGTGAAAGGCGTTATCTCATAAAATATCGGTTATGTTGTTAATACATGCAATACAATACCTGTTCCATTGCGTAAATATGACGATTTTCGCCTAATAATCTTCTTATACGCCTATGGGAAATATCACAGGATTTTTTTCAACAACCGAAAGGAGCGTCTGTTATGACAAAGAACACACCGACATTGCGCGGGATCGCCGATGAAATCAGGAGCATTATCGCGGCGACCGTTGTTTACGATGAATTGATGGCGGCCCGGGAGGCCGGTTCAAAACCGCAGACCAAGGAGGAATTCAAGCGCCGGACCTTGAACCGCCTCAGGCAAAAATTCGTCGAGATGGTCCGCGGCCTGGGGCCCAAGAACGTGAACACCACCGAGCTCTGGCGTGCCATCGAAAAAAACATGAACGTCCAGCCGTCCGCCGTCGCAGATGCGGCCATGATCCCGTTGTGATCGGGCTGGTCAATCTTGTCTAAATCTTGTCTTTATTTTTTAGGAAGGGGCGGAATTCGGCGGAAAAACGCCATATTGACAAATGAATATGGATTATGATTCCATTGCTCTAACCAACTGAGCTACGCTGCCATATCTGAAGCGGTTTTTTTAAAGAATGGCCGTAAAAAACTAAGTTTTGCGCGGCGATCAGTCAATGCCGGCAAAGCGGCGCCTTAAAAACATTTTTTTTGAACCTGAGATAAAATATATTTAGCTTTCCTGCAATAAATTTTGATTCCGAAAGGACTATAAAATTATGGCGAAATTTCGCGGCAAGGCATTGGTCCCAACCCAATTTGCTCTCAATAATATCGTGCCGCTGCTTTGTTCCGATATAAATTTTTGGAGCACAATCCCCTTTGCGGTCCGTAAATATTTTATTCCCCACAGCCCCCAAAAAAACATTCCCGTAGCGCAGATTTCGCTGCGCGTGAACGAAGTCTGCAACTTGCGCTGCCGCTCCTGCGGACAATGGGGTGAAAACGGCCATCTGCAAGCCAAACTCACCCGCGGCGAAAAGCTCAACCAACTCGATTTTGACGTTGTCAAGCGCGTAATATTCGAGACCCGGCGCGACAAGCCCGTGTATTATATCTGGGGCGGCGAACCGACCATGTGGAAACCCCTGGTACCGCTCTTTGAGGAACTGGCCAAATACAAACTTTACGGCTCGATCGTAACCAACGCCCAGGCAATCGACCAAAACATTGAAGCCCTTATTGCAACCGGTTCGCTCCTGGTGCTTTTTTTAAGCCTTGACGGATGGGATAGCCGTTCGCAAAACGTCATGCGTTCGGCGGCCAGCGGCCAACAATCGGACAATTTCGAAAAGACCATGGCGGTAATCCAAAAAGTCCACGAAATTAAAAAACGCAAGAACCTTAAATACCCCTTTATCATGCCGATCACGGTTATTTCCAACGAAAACTTTGCGCACCTGGCCGACATCCACCGCCTTGTGCTTGACACAACGCAACTGCACCCTTTTTATTACGGCTGGTTCATTACGCCGGAGCGCGCGGCGCTGCATGAAAAGGTTTTTGAGGAGCGCTTCGGCCACAAGCCGCGCAACCATCAGGGCTATTTAAAATCCTGCTTTAACGACGTGGACCCGGTGGAAACCGCGCGCCAGATCGCCGAGATCAAGCGTATTTCCAGGGGCCGCGCCAAAAGCACGCCGCAGTTTTTGCCCGACATCGAATCGCAGGCCGATATCCGCCGGTACTATGCCGACCACACCTGGCACTGCGGCTACCCGAGCTGCGAGAGCATTTATTTTATCGCCGAGGTTTCGCCGGACGGCCGCATTACGCCCTGCCGGGATTATCAGGACTATACCTGCGGCAATATCAACACCGAGTCTTTTTACGACATTTGGCACGGCGAAAAATTCAAGAAATTCAGGGTTGAAATGCAAAAGGGGTTAATGCCGGTGTGTACTCGTTGCTGTGGTTTGCAAGGATTTTAATATTTTAAAATAATTTGGAAGGGGCTGGCCGCCCCTTAAACCCGCCAAGGAAAATGCTTATTATAATTAA
>JAQUMP010000335.1 GCA_028718065.1 Chitinivibrionales bacterium
ATAACTTTACCAAGAAACTGCTCGTAAACCTGGCCTAAAATATCGGCGGGAAGAACGGAAAATTCATACGGGCTTTCCGGATAATAGAGATTTTTTATTATATCTTTGAGCGGCTTATCATCGATATTGAGCGTGAGCGAAAGCGTGTCCGGCGGCTCGGCGCGGCCTTTTTCGTCACGAAAATGGAAAAGCCCGGAATTATAAATTTCATCGGCGCGCTGGAAATTCTGGCGTATGCGCTTGTAAACAGCTTCTCCATTCAAAAGCGCCATAAGCGAGCCGTAATGCTCTATGCCGCGGTCTTCGCAAATCCGCAGGAAAATTATGCGGTCGATGGTCCGCTGCACCGCAAAGTTAAGCTCTCGCTGGCTCAGCCTGGGATTATTGATTGCGATATCTTTGGCAAGCAGAACGCGCCAGCGCTCGATTTCTTCCAGAAATTGGTTATCGACTTCCGAGGTGCCTTTTTTGCCTTTGGTGGAATCCGCGTATTTATCAAATGAGCCTTTTAGGATTGCCTCTTTGGCAAAAACGGATTCTATTTCTTCCCAGCGGTTTTCGTATTCCTCATAACGGATATACAGCAAACGGCCAACGCTGGCTTTGTCGTTTTTGTCCGGCTTCTGGCGGCAGTCATAAACTGCAAACTCTTCGAAATTCGTTAATATCGAAAGCGGCAATTTTGCCGACCAGGCATAGCGCCGCAACTGAAATGCCGGGCTCATATCTTCTTTAATATTCACCGATGGTTTTTTAGCTTCCACAAAGAATTTGCGCGTTCCGCCGGTACGGAAAGAATAATCCGGCGCTTTGGTGGCCGTGCCGACTTTTACCGCGTCTTCATGAACAACTTCTTTGTATGCTTCGGCATAACCTTGTTTATTGGCAACATCCCAGCCAAAGCATTCAAAAAACGGATTTAAAAATTCTTGCCGAAGCTGGGTTTCGTTGTAGCCCGAACCGGCTGCGGTATAGGATTCCTTTTGGTTTTCAAAACGGGCGATGAGGTCTTTTATGGTTTGGGGGATAGGCATGGTTTAAATTTACATTTTGGGAGGGGGAAGGGCAAAAAGGCATCTTCCTTAAGCAACCGGAACAGCGCTTTGGAAGCGCGTTTTAACGCTTCGTTTTTATTGAGCCAGTCGAGAAGAGGCATTGGTTTTGAAGTCCTTACCGATGATTGGTATGGTTAGTCAACCTGGCAACTTCACCAATCAAGCATTGAAAACCACTCAATTGAAGCAAGGGTTGAAAATCAGTTATATAATCAGCAATTAGGTGCCTTCTTTTTTCAGGAGAAAACCGCCTGAGATGCCGCCCCCTCAATTCGCTCGCCGCTAGTAATATCTCAAACAGTTTGTTTTTAGGATCTGGCATTTCTTCAATATTTCCAAATACCGGTAAATTCAAATTTGATTGCCCGTTTGGATTTCCAGATGCCTTACGAATGGCATTTTCGTCAAACAAAAGCCAGGCCTCGGTCATTCGTATCGGTACAACGCAAATATGGGGTATAGTTATTAGTCGAGTTTGCTTGCATTCTTGAATTGCTTCGGCTATTTCATTATATCTTTGAATGGGCTCCTGTGCTTCTGCATCTCTATGAATAAACAAGATATCACATGGATAATAATCGAGAGCAAGGGCTATTCGCTTAGCTAAAACTCGCCTGGTTCTAATCCTTCCCCTTAAATCAGCCCATTCACCATTAATTGGTATCATGCCGAATTGTCGTCTTAAAACCCATTTAATTATTGGTACCAATGTTTTATCGGATGGGCCATCCGATAAGAGCGCAAAATCAATCTTTTCCATAATTAATCCTGTCTTCGGCTGCCTTTGGATAATCAAATTTTATTTCCAATTGTTCGGCATAATGATCATAAACACTTTTATTGCTTGTGCTGTTCAAAACAATTTTATGGGTTTCGTTTTCTGATTTAAAAAAAGGCGATAGATAATTGATTATTTTACTTTTTGCAATTTTTCTTGTTTTATCATCTGTTATTCGCCAGCTTCCCTCAACGGCAGATATTACAACGGCGTTTAAAAGTTTGCCGTTATATAAAATCTCTCTATTTTCCAACATTATAAGAGAATCTTCTTTGACTTCACCGACAAACACCGGTGAATGCGTATTTACGATGACTTGTCGTAATGGATTTGTTTCATCTACCATTTCGGAAGTTTCGACAGCCATATCGTTAAGCAGCGAAATCATAGACGAAATTCGTCCTGGATGTATACCATTTTCCGGCTCTTCAAGACAAATTAACCCCTGTGTACAATTATCATACTTCAAAACACTTAAGGCAAGAAACCGAAGAGTGCCATCTGATAATGCATGCGCTGGATGCCTTGTACCATTTTTATCCGTAACTACGAGCATGTATAATAACCGTTTGTCGTCGATATCAATTGTAATTTGGCTGACATCTTCAATAAGTTCTTTCAGGCCATTTGTTATTTCTTGATAAACAGATTCAGGTTCTTTTTGGGCGAGTCGATGCACGGTAGCAGCAAGATGGGCCCCGTCTTTGCCTATCGTTGCTGGAGCATTAAAATCATCTGGTTTTCTTAATGCGCCAGGTTCTAGTTGTAAAAGTATCCAGGATTCCAATTCTCGACGAGCACAAAGTGCTGTTGGGCTTTCAGCCGCATTAACGGTTGACAATACAGTACGTGGTAGTTTTTCTGCAAGGTGGGTCTGCGCTCGGCCGGCGCTTCCATCCTGATGCAGTTTAATCAAAGTTTTATCTTCAATAGAAACGGTTGAAATAAATTCCGTTGTTCTCCTACCAATTAGAACACTCTTTTTCCACTCCGGACTACATTTGAATAAAGTGGCTTTTTTAAAATCGCCTTTCGGAATATAGGTCAGCTCTTCCTTTAATATTTCTATGGGATTTGTTATTCGTCCTGATATTTCTTCTGTTCTATATCGCAGGTTGAGAGAATATCTAACAAATGTAATCCTTGCCTCAGCCTCCTGGCCTAAATCATCAATAGCTTTTCGCGGAATTATCATATCTGCTATAAAAGACATCGTCGGATTAAAAACCAAACCAGAATGATTAAAAATGTGGCGAATATCGCCTGATCTACCTCTTTCACCCCGGACTGATTGGGCGGCTTCCAATAACGGCATTCTCGCCAATGAACCCAGGAAAAAGATCGCGTCGAAAAGATTAGATTTGCCGACGCCATTGCATCCGGCGATACAGGTAAAAGGTCCGAATCTTACATCAACGTCGACGAGGTTCTTAAATCCTTTTATTTGAAGTCGGGTAAGCATAGTTTATTCCTTTCAATAATCTTTTTTTAGGAGCTTCGGGAAGATTCCGGGGCGGTGTCAAACATTATACTATTGCCTATTATTGCTTATCATCCCAGCGGGAGCGCTTGATTATTCTTTTGCAATCTTTTTTAAATCCCTCAAAATCCAAACAACCCGCTATTAATTTAAATCTTGCCCTGTCAAGAAACCCGAAGCAGCCAATTGCCGTTTTTCAGTTGGCAGATAAGAAACGGAACATTTAGGCAATAATATTTTTGCCAATTTTGCGATTTTAACCAACTATTTTCGGTAATGAACCGTATATTCCGGATAACAGCGCCGGAGATAGCATCTCCGGCCCGACGCTTTTCCCGGGCGCAAGTCCGGGAGAGGCGTTTCTTTTTTAACCAATCCAATTCCTCGATTTTTCATAATTTCCATCCCCTGGCTACTTGCCTCCCGCCGTCTTGGTCAGGGCGTTAAATTCGGTTTTTTCGCTTTCGGTTAAGACCGCGGGCTCCTTGACGGCGCCGGATATGAGGCGGCTGATGGATTCTATGCAGGAAGTAAAATGGTCGCATTTAAGGTCTTTCATGACCGCGCGCATGCGCTTTTGCTCCGCTTTGCTCTGCTGCGCAAAAACGGAACGCTGGATTGGATTGGTGCTGATGCGGGAATAGGTAAGCGGCCCCGGCGGGCGGTATTCCAGCACCAACTCATTGTCAAGCACGGCCTGGAAGGCGCTAAGAACATGGTCGTCGCCGATCCAGACATACAGATAAAAATCGTTGTCTTCGCGCCGCACGCTGGATTCCATGACCGCCTCGAACAGCAGACGGAATTCGTGCGGTTTGGTTTGGTCGAAATAAGGCTGCTTGTAGAGTTGTAATAACATGAAATATAAAAATAAAATAATATGGAAAGGGCTCCGCCCTTTAAATCCCGTAAGGAATATGCTTGTTGTTGTTAAAACATTCGGAGCCTTCGTATTTGGCAAATGCCTTTAGTCAAGAACAACGATTTTTCTTTTAGCTATAATAAGCATTTTCCTTACCGGGTTTAAGGGCCGGTGAGGCCCTTCCAAAATATTTCTTTATTCCCCGTGATAATCAATCAAAGTTTTAGGATTATATTTCCCGATTTTTTCTGAATATTTTAAAAACGGCAAACCGATTATTCCAAAAACACCGGCAACGGAACTCTTGCGGCGTTCGACCATTTTAGCGACCGCCGCAATCGTGCCGCCCGTGGCGATTAAGTCGTCCACGATAAGCCAGCGCTTGCCGGCCGGCAGGTCGGCCTCGTGAATTTGCAGGGTGGCCGTGCCGTACTCAAGCGAGTAATCTTCTTCGAGCGTCTTGCCGGGCAACTTGCCCTTTTTGCGCGCTAAAACCAGCGGCAGGCCCTTTTTATAGGCAAAGGGCGCGGCCGGCAAAAAGCCCCGGCTTTCGATGGCGATAACACCGTCGATTTTGGCGGAGGCGTACTCTTTTATC
>JAQUMP010000336.1 GCA_028718065.1 Chitinivibrionales bacterium
GGAAATGCTGATCTGTTCCATAAGTAAATTTCTGTTTTTGACAAGGGTATTGCCGAGCGCGTCGAAGAGCGACCAGGTGCCGGAAATGGAATCGGTGGGCATTTGCTTGGGAACTTTGAACATGGTCACGGAACCGCTGGTAATATCCGCAGGAGTGCCCTTGATACCGATAGTTTCCCTGATTTTATCCGGGATCGGGGCGTTCAGCGGATTAAACGGATTGGGAGCGGTGGCCGGCTTGGCGATATTTTCGCCGTTGGCCCGGAAAAAAACAGGGTTGCTGTTTTTGGACCACACCAGGTCGTGCAATTTGGGAATGTGCAGGAAATTTACAATGAGGTACTGCCCCTGCTTGCTTGTCAGGGAAATGGCGGCGCTGCCATTGCCTGAGGCGGACCAGGCCGATGCGGGAAGCGTCCCGACGGCTCCCGCGGTGTTGGCGCCGTTAAACGTCCAGGTTATGTTGGAGGCGGTGGGGATGTCGAGCATGAAAACGCCGGAAACATCCACCTGCCGGCGCGCGCCGCTGATTCGTATTTCGTCAATAAAGGTGCCGCTGCCGGCCAGAACCGTTTCCGCGCCCGACGAAATCGGCCCGGCCGCGGGCTTGTTGTTGGCGGTAATCTGCAGGCCGTTTATATACAGGTTAATGATGCCGCCGACCCGCACGACGGCGATAAGTTCCCAGACATTGCGGTCGACGCGAAAGGGCGAAATGAGCGTATCCGTTGGGGTTTTAAAGGTGAGGTGCGAGCTTGCGTCAATCCCTAATGTAAATGGTGCGCCGGTCATAAAATCGATCGCCGTGGCGCCCGCGGCCGGTTTTGCCCAGAATTCAAGCGTAAAATTCCCCGACAAATCGGGTATCGGCATGGAAAACGTTCCGCCGTTCATGCAAAACCCGAAAGCGCCGTCGCTCGTGCTGGCGGTGTAACCGGGCGACCCGGTTCCATTGGCGTTGTGTCCGGAGGCGTCCTTGACGGAATGGTCCAGGTGATACAAGGCAAGCGTGAGTCCGGAAGCGTCTGCGTCGGGAAAGGATGTAAATGCCCGCACAAAAATATCTTCGGGCGCGAACAGGGTGGCATTCTGCGGCTCGACGCTGCCGGTGGTTTTTATAAGGGACTGCGCCGTTTGCACCGCGGGATCGCCGACCATGGAGAGACCGATCGTATCTTCGCCGCAGGTCGTTGAAAATAGATTGCTTAAACCGGGAGAGGCGCTGTCGGTGGTGGAGCGGATTATGGTAAAGGTGAACGTCCGCGCCACATTGCCCGCTTTCGCGCCGAGCGTCTCCGCGACGGCGTAGGTATTGGCGCCAAAGTCAAGCGGCAGGAGCGGCGTGGTTACGGTATAATTGTTGACCGTGCTGTCGGGTTTGGCGATGCTCCCCTTAAAAATTTGATTGGTTTTTTTATTAATAAAACTTATGGCCTTAAGGTCGATGGGCGTGGTGGTGGTGATCTTGGAGAGCAGGTCCTGCATTTTCTGGACGATGGTAGCCGGCGTGGTGCCCGGTATGTAAACGCCGCCGGAAAGCTGGGTTGCGCTTTGTAAATATTTAAGGTCCACGAGGGTAGTATCGCCGGGGCGGCAATCGGGCCCGGTGCAGC
The DNA here is from genome assembly GCA_028718065.1 of Chitinivibrionales bacterium. Lineage (GTDB taxonomy): Bacteria > Fibrobacterota > Chitinivibrionia > Chitinivibrionales > FEN-1185 > JAQUMP01. The sequence continues at coordinate 1,614 of JAQUMP010000336.1, forward strand.
AACTCACGGCGCCTGCCGGCGGAAACCCATGCGCAACGTGCCAGGCGGAGTCCGAAATAAAAACGGCATCGATTTTGGGAACGGGGCGTCCCGGAAATTTGGTCTGGTATTGGGCGATGAGAGTAGCAGGCAGCAGGTTGGTATCCCCCCATTCGCCGTCGGTGAGAATAACAATATGGCGGTCCATGGTTTTGGAGATGGCCTGATAATTTAGGTCCACGAGCGAAAGCGCGGTATCGAGCGCCAAACCGACATTGGTGTTCTCCCGTGATTCCGTCGCCTTTTTTTTGGGGAGGCCCTTGGCGGCGCAGGAGGCTTTATCGATTTCCGCTTTTATGAGGGCGACATTCGCATCCGTTAAGGGCAGCGGCGCCAGGTAACCGTCGAGATTGGTGAGTTCGCTGAAACGCACGACGCCGATTTCGGAGGTGGGTTGCTCGGACTTTAAAACATCGACAAATGATTTGGAGGCTTCGATGCGCTTATCGGTGGGGTCGTTTAAGGCGATACCGGCGCACATGGTATTGCCGTTGGTATTGCCATCCATGCACATGGACCCGGATTGGTCCAGCGCCAGAATAATCCGTATGGGCCGGGTGGCGCCGGCGGAAGAATCGTAAGAGAGACAAAAATGATAGGTGGTCCCCAGCCCGGCGATGTTTTTACCTACGGTAATCGGGGTGGCGGAGTCGATCGAAAAGCACCAGGTGGAGAGCGGGGTAAGCCGGCAATCGTAGACCGGCACAAGACGGTCGTACGTAATCTGGGCCAGGCACGGTGAAACGCCTGCAATCACGAGGCAGCAAAACAGGAGGATCTTAGGCCTGAGTGATCCATTCATTTATAGAGCTCCTCAGAAAAATTTATTCGATTAAATGGTCGTAAAATACAGTGCTTTATATCCCAAAAAACAAACGCCCAACATTTACAAAAGCGGAAAATAAAACCGTCTGAACAAAACCGTCTAAAGGCCCGTAATTGTAAAATAATTTAATTCCCCATGCCGCAGTAAAGCAAGAAAAAAATCAAGGGGCGTCAACCGATTATCTCCCGGCAAACCTTCTCGAGGCCAAAGCCGACCGCCAACGCCGAAAGCGTGCTTAAATCCGGGGCGGTTTTTAAGACGCCGAACCATTCCTGCGGTATGGTGAGCACCAGAGGACGGCCGGCAAGCGGAAAAATGTCCGTTGCCGCGTACCCGATTTTGGGCGCGCGCGGAAGGTTGGGGAGCACTTCCTTGGGCGGGGTGGCGTAATCGGGGAGCGCATTGTTTTGCAACAGTAAACGGTCCAGCGCGTAAAACCCGGTATTGCTGGGCGCATAGCAGGCTCCGGCAGGGTCTTTAAGCTGCATTGTGGCCGGGTTGCGGTCTAAAAGTTCCAGGATGCGCAATTCTTTTTTTCCACTATTGTCAACTAACACATAGGAACCAAAGGGGTCGCCCTCGTCAAAAACGGTGCGCATGATCCCCACGCCCACGCAATCGCTGCGGCCGGCCGCGGCCGCCATGCAATTGATTAATTCCGGATGGTAGATCGCCGTTGCCTGCAAGACCATGATTTTTTGAACGCCGAGTTTTGCCAGCCGCTCCAGCGCGCTCTCCGCCGCGCCGGGGCGCGCCCGTTTTAATTTCATGAGCGGGCCGCCGGTTTCGTCGGGCTGCGTTACCGGACAAAGCCCGCCGTTTACAAGCCGGACGGCGATTTTATTGTCGTCGGTAAAATGAAGCCGCTCATCCTGCTCGACCACGGCGATGTTTTTAATCCCGAAATTGCCGAATTTTTTAAGCAGGCGCGGAATAACGTCCGCCGTAAGCGAACCGGCCGGGCCGACCGTGATGATTACCGGCAGGTTAAGGCTGTTTCTTTTTATATGAGCGGCCGCTGCGCACAGGTTTACGGCAAGCGTCCCCAGGCCTCCGTAAAAGTCCGTTAAAGGATAGGTGGCCTTGGTAAAGTCCGTCAGCCGCTCCGCAGGCACGCCCTGCTCCATGAGGCCCAAACGCAACCGTTCGCCTTCGCCGCCGGCGGTAAAAACCAGCGCGCAGTTGGCGGGCGGCAGGCTGGTATTAAAATCCCGGTGCGATACGGTCGGCGGAAAATATTGTTGGGCGGATTCCAGAACGCGGCGCAGTTCAAGCGCGTTTCGTAAAGCAGCCGCTTTGCATTCACGCTGTCGGGCGACTAATTCCGGCGGAAAATGGGCGTTAAGGCAGTCAAGAAGCGTTCGTTGCTGCGCCTGCGAAAGCAGTTCAAAATCCACGATTTCTTTTTGCGCCGCCGTTTCCGTCCAGATTTGGTGCATGGTCCCTCTGAAAAAAGAGTGTAACTAAAAAAAATAATTTGCCGGATGTATAGAATAAGTAATTATTTTTAACAAGCTGTCAACGTACATTTCCCTTTCATGAACGGCGGACCCATAACCGTGGAAGAAAAATTTAAAATAATCCATCCGATCCACCGGCAAGCCAACAATCTTGTCGCTTTTATTCACGCCCTCAAACTTGCCGCCGCCTCCAAAGGCTCCCTGGAAATCGTTGACGTTCGCGATGGCGACGGGGAGGGCGAAACCATTTCGGTGCGCGGGATGCTGGAGCATTGGAACATGCTGCTGCCCGGATCGAACCGCTCCGATGTGGCGCGCGCGGGGCTTTCGGTGACCAAAGTTCGCACGCACGGCAATCCCAAAAAGGTCGTTGCCCGGCGCATGCAGCGGCACGTGCACGATATCCTGGTTATCGGCACCGAGCAAAAGGCCGGTCCGGGGGTATTGTTCGGTGAAGACCTTTCCCTGTATCTCTCGCGTTTTTTTCGCCAGACGACCCTGTTCGTTCCGCTGGAGGCCAAGCCGTTTGTCAATATCGACAGCGGGGCGGTCATGCTTGACACTATCCTGCTGCCGGTCGCGGTGTCGCCGGCGTGCGAAGCCTCCTTTGCGCTGCTGCGCAGGCTGCTCTCATTTTTTCCGCAGCTTTCCCCGCGCGTGGTAGGCGTGCATGCAGGCGCGGTTTTTCCGTATGTTGAGCCCGCTTTGTTCGAAGGACTCGATTGGCAGGAAAAACTATTGCCATCCGGCCCGGTCGTGGCTTCGATTGCCGCGGCGGCCGCGGCGGAAACGGCCGATCTTATTATTATGTCAACAAACGGCCGCGATACCTTA
>JAQUMP010000337.1 GCA_028718065.1 Chitinivibrionales bacterium
CGGCGCCAGTACGCTGCCCTTGGGCGGCAGGGCGCCGGCAAGAATCGCCGCCACGGCCTTGGCGAAAAGACCGGAGGTGGGCGGGCATCCCGGCAGGTAGTAATCCACCGGGATTACGTCGTCGAGCTTGTAAACGGTATCGTAAAACCGGGGCAAGCTGATTTCCAGGCCGTCAAGCATCGATTTTTCGCGCGGGAGCGTTTTGCCCGGGTTGACCACGGTCGGGGAATCCACGTAGGAACGGGCGAATATGGCTTGGCGGCTTTTAAGGTTGGCAAGCGCGGGAATGCCCCCCATCCAGGCGCAATCGCCGAAGGCCACGACCAGGCCGGATTTTTTGCGCATGAGTTTGGCGATATGCTCCTGCTCGCTCGTGCGTATGGCGCCATTTACAAACGATACCGCGATCGATCCGTCGGGCATGGCCTCGACGTCGCTATATTTAAAATCCAGGGCGCAGGGCCAGAAAACAATGTCGACCGCGGCCACCACGTCGAGGATTTTTTCTTCCAGGTCCACCACGGTTTCTTCGCACCCGCCGCAGGATGCGCACCAGTAAAATGCAACTTTAGGTTTAGCCGCCATTATGCCGCCTCGCTTTCAACGTAACCCCGGATGCTTAAGGAGCCAAGTTTTTTAACGGTTTCGGTCATTTGGGTCGCCACTTCCTGGAACCGTTTGGATTCCCCGGCCGCGACCCAGTCGAGTTTAAAACGGCCGCTTTCTATGCCCAACTGCGCAAGCATTTTTTCAAACAGTGCAAAGCGCCGCAGCGTTTTTATATTGCCGCTGCGATAATGGCAGTCGCCCGGATGGCAGCCGAGTACCATAACGCCGTCGGCGCCCTCGCGGAAGGCCTGCATGACGAACTGCGGGTCTACGCGCCCGCTGCACATGACCCGGATAAGCTTTACATTTGCGGGGTAATCAAGTTTTTGGCCCCCGGCCTTGTCCGCGCCGGAATAGGAGCACCAGTTGCAGACAAAAGCGACGATGACCGGGTTAAAATTATCCATGGATAACGCCCCCTAACTCGGCATATATTTGCGCGTTGGTAAAGTGTTTCGCCCCCGCGGCGCCGCCCGGGCAGGTTGCCGCGCAGGTGCCGCAGCCGCGGCAGATAATTTCGTTGACGATGCTTTTATTCTTCTGGGCATCATAGGTTATGGCCTTGTATGGACACACCGCAATGCAAAGCCTGCAACCGGCGCATTTATCTTCGTCGATCGCGCCGGTCATGATTTCGAGTTCGATTTTTCTACCCGGAACGAGCTTGGCAAGCGCGTCGCCGGCCGCCGCCTGCGCGCGCGTGATGGCCGTGGGCACGTCGCAGGGCGAGGCGCAGCTTCCGGCCGCGTAAATGCCGTCGATGGTCGATCCGGTGGGATGCAGAATAGCGTGGTCGGGCTTAAAAAAGCCGGCGGCGTCACAATCGGCATCCAGGATGTCGGCCATGACGTTACTGCCGGGAGAAGGGCCCATGCCGGTGGAGAGCACCACCATATCGACCGTAACCGGCGCGGTCCCCGGCGCCGAAACCGCAAGTTTATCGCCCGCACGGGTGACGGCTACGTGCGCTAGGTCGCTTGTTTTACAAAAGATAGTCCCCTTGGATTGCTGCTCGCGGTAAAATTCCTGCGCCGCCGGTCCTTCAAAAACCAGCCGGTCATGGATGTTGACCACCGTAACACCGGGTATTTTTTTGCGCGCGAGCTCCCCCGCCTTGACGGCGGTCATGCAACAGACGCCCGAACAATAGGCAGCGCCGTGCTCCGAGAGCGAGGCAGCGCAATGCACCACGGCAATCGAGGCCGGGGCCGTTCCGTTTTTAAGTTTTATTTCTCCGCTCAGGGGACCGTTACTGCTGGCCATGCGCTCGAATTCGGGCATGGTAACCACGTTTTCCAGGGTCCCATAGCCCAGCGCCGGGATGGACGATGGATTGACATTTGCAAAACCAGTGGCGACAATGACCGCGCCTGCCGTAAATTCAAGCGACTCATCGCCGTCGTTAAAATCGATGGCGCCGAAGGGGCAGGCCGCCACGCAGGCATCGCAGGAACCATCGGTAAAATGTTTGCAAATAGCACGGTTAATGACCGCGGCGGCCGGCACCGAGCCGGGAAACTGCGTATAAATCGCCTTTTTGGCGCCCAGCCCAAGGTGGAAGGCATTCGGCGCGGAGACGGGGCAAACTTCAAAACAGGCCTCGCAACCGATGCAGGAGTCCTTTACATAACGGGCGGCCTTTTTGACACGCACCGTAAAATTGCCGAAGAACCCGAGCACATCGGTGACCTCAGCGTTGCTCACGACGCGGATATTGGGGTTGTCGCGCACGGCGGCAAGCCGCGGCGCGAGCAAGCATGGCGCGCACTCCATGCTCGGCCCGACTTCTTCGGTTTTAATGACCGCGCCGCCCAAAGAAATATCTTTTTCGATGATCGTTACTTTGCGTCCGGCATTGGCCGCCATGAGCGCCGCCTCGATACCGGCAACGCCGCCGCCGATAACGACGACGTCGGTGTTGCATTCCATTGAACGGGCTTCCAGGTTTTCGTGGAGGGCGCCGCGCCCCAGCGCGGCGCTGATAAGCGCAATGGCCTTCTGCGTGGCCTCGTTTTTGTCCGGCGTCACCCAGGCGCCCTGTTCCCGGATGTTGGCCATGGTGACCTGCGCCAGGTTCATGCCCGCGCGGCCGGCCACGTCGCGAAAGGTCTTTTCGTGCATTTTGGGAGAACAGGCGGCGATCACGATGCCGTCCGGTTTTTTTCCGGCGATGGTTTCTTCCACGAACTTTTTGCCCGCCGGTGAGCAGAGCAGATCGTGCGTGGCAATGAGGGCGATGCCGCTTTTGTCCTTAAACCGTGCTGCCACGGTGTCAAGATCGACGGCGCCGGCGATATTGGCGCCGCATCTGCAAAGGAAAAGCGCGATTTTTTTCTGGTTCATGCAGGCTCCCCGTGAAAAAGGATTGTTTCCGGAATAATTTGCGCAGGACGCGTCATTTTCGTGCGATCCCAGGCCAAAAGTTGCCGGCGGACGCGCTCGACCGCCGCGCGCATTCCCCCGCAGACCGGGGCGGTCGGCATGGTCGAGAAATTTGTTACATCGGTCACCTCGATGCCGAGGATGACCACCTCCCGCGGCATGGAGTATCCGCACGCGCGGCCCAGGGCCATGACGGTGGGAACGTTGAGACCGTGGGAATCCACGATTCTGCTCTGCTTAAGGCCCGCCAAATCGCCCAGGCGGAATTCAAGGACCGTCCCGGGCGGCGCGGCGCCGGTTTGCACGCTGTCAACCAACAGCGCCGCATTATAACCGGTAAGGTCATAGAGCAAATCAAAACCGCCCGAAAAATTTTCTTTAAAATCAACCCACCCCGAAAATTCCGCGAGTTCCCGCCGCGCCAAGGCGGCGATACGCAGCCCCGCGCCGTCGTCGCATAAAAGCGGATTGCCCAGCCCGATCACGACGCAGCGATACGGAGCGCGGGAGATATCCGCGGCAAGGGGCTTTCGCATGATGGAAGGGCTCATGATACCTTGAATTTACGGGAGGAGGTAATCATGCCTTCGACCAATTCCTTGAGCATTTCCATGCTTTCGTTGATTTGTTGGGCGCTGCCCGCGGTCTCGGTCATGCCCTGGTTTACTTTTTGGATATTGGCCGTTACCTCGGCAAGGCCCTTGGCGGATTCGCCCACGTTACGGGCGATCTCGGTGGCCGCTTTGCTTGATTCGCCCACGTTTTTGGCGACTTCATTGATGGTATCGCTCTGCTCCTTTACCGCCGTAACGATGGTGGATGAAACCGTATTGATTTCTTCGATGCTTTTGGTGATGGCCTCGATCGATTGAAGCGCCTGCCCGGTGTTAAGCTGCATGCTTTCGATCTGGGCGCCGATCTCCTCGGTCGCCGAAGCGGTCTGCTTGGAAAGCTCCTTGACTTCCGTGGCCACCACGGCAAACCCTTTTCCCGCCTCTCCGGCGGAGGCGGCCTCGATCGTGGCATTCAGCGCCAGCAAATTGGTTTGTTCGGCGATTTTGCGGATAAGCCCGACGACTTTGCCGATCTCCTTGGCCGATTGCTCGAGCAGGCGCATCTGCTCGCGGGTCGATCCGGCCTGGGAATTTGCCTGGGAGGCCATGCGGGATTCCGCATCGCAATTTTTGGCCACCTCGTTTATGGAGGCGCTCATTTCCTCGATGGCGGTGGCGACGGTATTTACCGCGGAGGACATTTCTTCGGCCGAAACGGAAATGTTGTTGACATTTGCGGAAGCCTGCTCGCTGGAGGAGGCCACGGCCATGGACTGGCCGCTCATGGCTTCGGCCTTGGCGGTGATTTCCCGGGACATTCCCAGAAGTAAATCGGAAGCGCTCGAAACCGTAACGCTGCTGCCGGTAAGCTGCTTTATCATGGCCTGGAGCTTTTCGATGAAAGTGTTGAACCAGCGCGACAATTCCCCGATTTCATCGGCCGAAGAAACTTCGAGCCGGCGGGTCAGGTCGCCGTCTTTGGAAACAATGTCTTTGAGCGCGTCCGTGATCCTGCCGAGCCGGCGTCCGAGCCGGCGGCCAAAAATTATTGCGGCCGCAAGCGCCAGAAGGACCAAAAGGACCGAAATGCCGACAAATCCAACTATATTATTTGTCAACTCACCGGTGAGCTTCTGCGCTTCACGGTTAACCGCCGCATCTATTTTATCGCCGGAGGCGCTCTCCTTTGAGATCTCCATGAGCCCGCCGCGGAAA
>JAQUMP010000338.1 GCA_028718065.1 Chitinivibrionales bacterium
GCCGCTTCCCAAGCTCCCGTGCCGATTGCTGCCGCCCCGACGCCCGTGCCGGCCGCCGCCGATTCGGCCTGGCACAATCTGGGGGGCCAGGACAAGCCGCCGGTCGTGCCGCCGCCGGCGCCCGTGCAGGATAACGGCGCTCCATCGCATGAAACGATCAGGCCGAAAGCTGTCCCCCATGTAAAGAACCGGACGGGAAACGAACCAATCAAACCAAAACAGGCGGCCGTGGAAAAAAGCGCCTTACTTACACCCGAAATGCTCTATACAAAATACGGCACGCGCGACCCCGTTCAAATTGCCGACGGCGCTCTTGCGGCAGGTTCTTTTGCGCAGGCCGCCTTCGCGCTCGATCTGATCCCCGACAACGGCCCCGATTACACCTCCAAGGTCGTTTTGCAGCTCGCCGTAATGCTCCAGAGCAGCCAGTTTGCAAAAGCGAAAGCTTTTATTGCCGCACACCAGGTCAACGACGCGCGCTTTGACTTATACGCCGGCCGGGTCAACCAGCTTTCCGGCGACGATGCGGCTGCGCTCAACTATTTCCAGACCGCGCTTACCAAACCAAATTCCACGGGCAATCGGGGCGATATCCGTAAAGACGCCCTCTATTACACCGCGCTCTCCTATGCAAACCAGTACAAAAAAAATCCCAGCCCGGAAATGCGGGCCATGGTCATGCAGGGCTGGCGCGTCGTAAAGAACGCCTACAGCGGCATGCCCGGCCACGCACGCTATCTGCAAGCCGTCACCGAACTGAGTTCGGTCCAATAACCTTCCCCCATTGCACCCTGAGCTTAGCCGAAGGGTGCGGTAAACTTGATTATAGGCATAAGCCCCTGCATTGATTTATATTTCTGGGTGCATTCGGCGCCTTCCGCTCCAATTTAACCGTTAGGATATTCGGTGCAATTTTATGATTAAATATTTTCTTAGCATTGTAATTATTGGATCATTGGTTATTACCGGAACACCCGTTCTCGCCGGGGCGCAAACACCCATCAACGGCCCGCTCCAAAAATTTACGCTGGACTCAACCGGAAACCCCTATTTTGTAACCACCGACCTTGTTGTGCCCGCCGGGAAAAAGCTTACCATTAAAGAAGGATGCGTTTTTCTTTTTAAAGAATTTACCGGCATTCACATTTCCGGAAGTATCGCCGTGAATGGAACGGCAAACCACCCGGTTGTTTTTACTTCGGTCAACGATGCCGTCTATAATAAAAAATCCGAGCAAGCGGCCAATCCTTTCGACTGGAACGGCATTTTAATCGACCGCGGCGCGCCCGAAGCCGCTTTTAACAACATCGGCCTGAGTTATTCCGTATACGGCATCAAGGCGCAAAGCGCGGCCATTACCGTAAAAAACGGGCTGTTCAAACAAAACGGCCAGTTCCACTTTACGATTAACGACAAAATTCAATTTGTCCAGGACAATATCCCTTATTCTTACGGCGTCAATGAAGCGCCCGACAACGGCAAGGCCAGCGTCACGCTTATTTCCGATGCCGATAAGGGCCAGCCCCACAAAGCATCCACCGCGCGGCTCGTGGTGCGCTATAGTAGCCTCGGCGTGGGCGTGGTGGGCATTGCGGCCGGTACGATATTTTATATCAACTATCTGAATGCCGTTAAAAATCAGAACGCCCTTAGTCCCACTTCGTCAAACCAAGCGGTCTGGAATGATTACGAAAACAAACGGACTTCCAATGGCCCGCTTGCCGCGATTTTTTATGGCCTGGCCGGCGCCGGTCTGATAGGGTTTGGATGCACTTACTGGTTTTAGGTCGATTGTACCAAAATCATGGCACACAAATTCTACGGATATATTGAGGGTTACTACGGTCGGATGTTGACGTGGGAAGAACGGTTGCGTCTTCTTAATCACCTTAAAAAACTTTCGCTGAACGCCTATCTTTACGCTCCCAAGCAGGATCCTTATCATCGCCAGGAATGGCGCGCACCCTATCCCCGTGAGTGGATAAGCAGGTTTCGGCAGTTTACCCTTGCCGCTCGCAAAAAAAACATACGGGTAATTCCGGCGATAGCACCGGGGCTCTCTTTTGATTATTGCTCGAACGCGGACTACAAAAAACTAACGGGAAAAATCCAACAGATAATTTCCTGCGGCAGCCGCGATTGCGCCTTGCTCATGGACGATATTTCCGAAGAATTGCCGAAAAACTGCGTAAAATATTTTACTTCGCTCGGCCGGGCGCATGGCAAACTTGTTGCCCGTTTGAGCTTGGACCTGGCCGGCGAATCGGTTACGCTGTGGTTTTGCCCGACGATTTATGCCAATTCGCTCATAAAAGAAAAAAGCGGCATCTCCCGGTATCTGGTTGATTTAAGCTTGGAGATCCCCAATAATTTTCCGTTACTGTGGACAGGACCCAATATTGTAAGTAAATCGATTTCCGGGCCGGACTTAAAAACAATCGCTGAATTATTCAAAGACAATCTTGTAATCTGGGACAATCTTTACGCCAACGATTACTGCCCGTCAAGGCTGTTTTTAGGTCCCTTCAAAGGGCGCAATCGCAGCGGCATTAACGGCCAGCGCGGCTTAATGCTTAATACTACGGGAATGCCGCTTACCGATTGTTTTTACCTTTCGCTGATGGCGGCATTTTTAAGGGGCGAATCGGCAAGGCAGTCATGGCGAAAAACTCTGAGCGATTTTAAGGTTCCGAAAGAATTTTTTACGATTGCGGCCTTTTTCGGTTTGCCCTCCGATGCAGTCAATTCAAAACGGCTTGACCGAAAATCGGTCCGCAAATTTCAGAAAGCCGTTGATTATCTGCTCTGGCAATGGAAATCGCCGCTGCAATGCGAATGGTACCCGTTTCTATTCGCCTTTGCCAACGACCTTAAGCTTGTGCAAACTCCCGACCGCGCCCGAATCCGCGGCTGGATCGTTAAAAAATATCCACCGCTCCTGGCGAATGCACTTCTTGGCCAGTAATATTTTTTAGAAAATTGAGAATGTTCGTTTTGTAATGCCCGGATTAAATTTAACGCAACAAATAAAAGTCGATTGATATTTGCTTTAACACAAAAGCGGATTATATAATTTAGGGAACAAAATCTTTAACAAGCCCGTTAATTTATGACTGATAACGATCTTCAAACCAGTCGCGTTTTAAAGACCCGGTTACTTCAGAAATATAACCTGCTCGATTTCCGCGTGTTCGGCTCACGCGCCCGTGGAGATAACAGTGCAGATTCGGATTTGGATGTTTTTATAGAAGTCGAGGAATTCGACAGCGTGATGCGCCGTGATATTCAAGATATCGCCTGGGAAGTCGGGTTCGATTATTCGGTTTTAGTCGCACCGGTTGTTTATAGCCGCCTTGAAGCCGAGGCATCCCGCGCAGCCCACGCTCCTTTCTTTGAAGCCGTTGGTAATGAAGGCGTGGTAATATAATGGACAAAAACACGTTGCTTGACTATCGTTGGCAATGCGCTTTTGAAACATTGCAAGACGCAAAGAAATTATTGTCCGCGAATGCGTCCCCGCGCTCAATTATTAATCGCGCATATTATGCAATGTTCTATGCCGTTCTTGCCCTATTTATTAAAAACGATATTGCCATCCATTCATCAAAGCATTCCACCGTCATCAGCCGTTTTGATAGTGAATTCGTCAAACCAGGAAAAATACCTAAGGAATGCTCACGGAGCCTTCATCGTGCATTTGATGACCGACAGGAATTCGATTATAAAGATTTTGCCAAAATCAGCCTGACTGATGCAGAAGGGATTCTCCGGGAAGCGGAAACTTTCATTGCCACGATTAAAAATTTACCCTGATCTTAAATGCTTGCATTCACAATATCCCCGATGCCTGCAGACTTTGCAATAACAAAATAAAATGCACGAACAATTGGAACTGCCGCTTTTTCCTCCCATCGGCTTTAAAGCCTTGCTCGACCAAAAAGGGGTTGCGCATTTGTCAATTAAAATCAATCCGCGTTTGAAGCGCAGTTGGCGCGTGCGCCTCGATCGCTTTAAAGGGTGCTATGAGCTTTTTATTCCGCCCTGCTGCGCAGATGCCCCCGAGGAAATTAAAGCGGCGCTGATCGATTGGGTTTTGCTTGCCTGCAAAAAGAAATCTCGCAATACCCGAAGAATAAAACGGGCGCTTGAAGAGCAAATTGCCGAATACATCCGTCTTCAAAACGGGCCGTGGCACGGAAGAGTTTTTGACAGGGAAAAAGTCGAGGGTAAAACTCTCGGTTGCAAATACGACCTTGCGCTCCTGCTTGGCCATATCAACGCAACGTATTTTAGCGACGAAATTAAGGCGCTGATTCGCTGGGGTTCTCCGCGTTCAAAAACCTCATTTCTGAGCCTGCGCCGGGACAATCACGATAATCGGCTCAACCTTATCACTATCGCAGGCATTTATAACCATCCCGATGTGCCGCGTTACGCCATCGAAGGGGTTATTTTCCATGAAATGGCGCACATTAAATCCGCGCCGTTTAAGCGCGCGGGACGCAATATTATCCATGGCCGGGAATTTAAGGCCCTCGAACGTTCCTATCCGCACTACCGGCAATGGGCATTCTGGGAAAAGCACGACTTGCCGAAGCTCTGTCGGAACGATCGTAAAAAAGCAAAGAACCGATTTGTTTTTTTCTAAGCAGGATCAGGAATTGATGACTTTTTCGATTTCCGCTTTAGCAATCGCGCCTTCGCGAATAATGGTGCATTGGTTGTCGGTGGAAATTTTTACGACCGTGGAAGGCGC
>JAQUMP010000339.1 GCA_028718065.1 Chitinivibrionales bacterium
CCACCCTGATTGCGCCCGCCCGGATCTTGCCCGCGTTAAACAAAACCCCATCGTTTTTTTAAAGCAGCCTATTCCACGATTACGCCGGTGGTGTATTTGCCCTTGGTCTCCGCGGGAATTTCAAAGATGGCGCTGACGCCCCTGTTGGCGCCGGAGGCGATCGTAATCTTATATTGTCCGGCGCGCCGGCAGACAAACTGGAAATCCCCGTTTTTATTGGTAACGGAGTTGGGATAATAAATGACGTTTGGTGGCAGCGTCGGGACGGAATCCAGATACGCAATCGTAATCGGCGTGGAACGGAAGGCAATGCCGCGCCGCGAAGCAAAAGAACCCTGCACATAGATCCAGGGTATGCCGCTGGAATCGGCCGAAGGTGGCACAAACGTTTTCTCGGGAACCTTTGCCTTAAGGACCTCTTCCTTGCCCATCACGAATTTGAGCGTCCCCGCGTTAAAAAAACCCTTGTTCTTTGAGGGGATTTTTACCGTGGCATAGCGCTTATCTCCCGGTATCGAGGGCGTTATTATATAATAAGTTCCGCCGAGAATGCCGAGGAACTGGAACCGTCCCGCGCCATTAGTAAATGTTTTTATCGGCTGGGCCTTTTTATTCCCCTTGAGCATAATAGTTATGGCCTGATAGTCAAAAACGCTGTCATCGACATCCAATAATTTTCCCGTTACCAGAATGGTTTTTTCCGAGCCGACCGCTATGGAAAACCCGCTTTTATATTGGGGGAAAAGCGTGAATTTGTTTTTTTCCGTCAAGGCGCCAAGCGAAGGGTTCTCCGGCTCGATCCGTATCCGCTTTAGAAGAAACGATGAATAGATCGGCAACACTGCCGGGCCAAAGGCATCGGAAACGGCGTCGTACCCTAAGTCCGAAGGATTAATCATGACTCTGCTGTTTGAGAGGCTTTTTATGCCCTTGACTATTACAAACCCGCCGTAAATCGGCCGCGAAAAACCGACCAACCCGTTGGCAAAAACGAGCGCCGTCTTAAGGTTTATATCGGTTTGGTGCTGTAAATAATTTGCACCGGGATACTGTGGTTCATTCATATCCTGCGTGAGCATTAGGCTACCGTGATTTCCCATTAATCCTACGCTGGCATTATAGTCATTTATGTCCCGGCCGAATACCGCATTCGCGGAGGCGGATAATTTTTCCGGCCGTGGGGTTGGATCGTCATAAACCCAGCTTAAGCCGGTCCCAAAGTCCCATTGCGATCCAGGTGTGGAAATTGCGCCCATGGATGATGGCACTGGGGAAGGTGGCGGCTCCTTGTTGACATTTTCGCTGATAACGAAATCATTGTTGCCGCCACGGAATGTATATGAAAGATTAAACATGACGCCGGGGTTGGCCTGTCCGCCGTAAGCATCTGAAGAATATTGGATGGTCAGCGCGGCCTGCAAACTTCGCAACCATGTTTTCTGTAAGCGCAGCATCATTTGGAAAAGATTTTCGGAATAGCGGTTCACATAATAATTCCCGCTTAAGGACATACTTAGTTGCCCGGCCAAAGACATACTGGTACTCGAGGAAAAATTAAATTTTTCTTGATTATGGGTTTGCGGACTCTGATAAGTCTGGGAAAAATCAGGTCCTATATACTCGGCCTGAAAATTCAAGGGCCAGGAATTATTCAGCCTAAGCATGCCTTTATTATCTTTGGGTCGATTGTTAACGGGATTAGACAGATAGGAATACGCGAACCTTGCCGCAAAATCAGGCCCGACGCCTCTACCGTAGCTCGCGGCCCCACCAAATTGAATGGTACCCCGTGGAAAGGCGAAAAGTCCGCCGCCGCCTAAAAGCCCTGTACGCAGACCGGCCGGGTTTGTACCGCTCAGCGAAAGTGCTGAACTGTTGATTCCCTGAGAAAATGCCTGCGAGTACCCATAGGCGGTGACCGTGTTGGTAAGCCCGCGGCGGTACGTCAGGGAAACAACGGGCCGGTCTGTGGCATAGGTGTATCCTCCGTCCGAATTATTAGAAGAGGGGACTCCAAAGTTAAAACTATACTGGGCTAAGCCTTTTGCCATGAGCGCCTGTTGAAAGAGAAAATTAAATTCAATGGTCTGGCTGCGCCCGGCCAGGTCCGTTAAAACAATTTTTACTTTGTTGTTGCCCATCGCAAAAGGAAATCCCCGGATATCATGAGTGCCGGCGTCAAGCACCATTTTCTTGACCATGACATCATTTATCCACACCTCGGCTTCGGCCTGATCGGTAAGGTAAAATTGATACTCGCCCACCGGATAAGTAAGAATATAGGGCTGGAGCGAAAAATCTTTGGCAAGGCATAGGCCGCCCAGGCGCATGCTTGACATATAGTCTAGCGTGGGATATTGGATATCGCCCGCCGAAAACTTAAGACCCCGCTGGGCAAGATTGTAAACCAGGCGGACGTCCTGGCGCCGGAGGGCCGGTTTATTGCCTTCCAGATATGAGGCGGAGCCTTCCAATACTGCGTTCTTTATATTGAGCGCGCCGTCGAAATAGCCATAGAACGGTTGGCGGATGTCTCTGTTTCTTTCTTTAAAAAGAAACGATGTATCATGCGAAAGCGACTGGGCATATTTGAATCGCTGGTCGGCCTGCATATTAATATAGGCGGATATCAAATCGGGCTTAATGGATTCCACGGAATAGGGGTTTTCCCGGAAACTGCCGTTGACTTCATGTATTTGCCTGTTTCTTAATATCGGCGGGACGGTGATTATAACCCTGGACTCCTGGTTCTTATAATCCACCTGCAGGCCAAGGCTGGTAAGATATTTCTGGGTAATGCTTCCGCTGCCGTCAACATGCGCCTTGATTTTATCCATGAGTTGCGGTTTTGTAATTTCGGCCATTGTTTTTATGACCGGCGTTGCCGGCATGGAAAAATCCTGGTGGTCTTCGGAAAAGACGATGTCTAGTAAACCATCGGTGACCTCATTTACCGAAAGCGTCGCCTGTACCTCTTTGGGCTGCTTGGGCGGGGTAGTATTAAAATATTCCCGGTAGAGTTGTTCGCGTGATTTTCCGGATAGTTTTTCTTCCATCATTTTTTTGCTCGCCTGGATCTGCGGAGGGGCGATGATCTGTTTTGTAGTGTCCTTTTTAGCAACAGATGGTTGCGGCTTCGGCGCCTCGGTTTTGGTCTTCTGAACGGAATCGGCCTTCAAGGCCGGCAGCGCGCCTGAAGGCACGGCTGTTTTTTGCAATACAGTGTCTGCAACCCTTTTTTTATCGGCATATTTTTTATACTCTACGAAAACAGAATCACCGATCTTAAAATCGGCAAGTGAAATTGCCCCATTTTTCCCTCTAAAAACGGTGGATGCATCAATTCCGATCGGGTAATTAATGCCATTTTCCTGGATTGCGATATACCATCGGATTGCGTCGACTAAGGCAAGGGGCCCATTGAGGTGTTTTATGGAAAAATTTTGGTTTTCTCTCTGACTTTGCGGCAGTTTTGTGGCAAGGGAACCCACGGAATCGATTTTTGCCGGTTGCTTTGCGGCGGTGTCGGGAGCGCTTGTGGCAGGCGCGGTAAAAGTCCTTCGCACCTTGTTCGAAATTCTTTTTTTATCGGCATATTTGCGGTACTCTATGCTGATTGAATCGCCGACGTGCAGATCGGCAAGTGCAATCGTTCCGGCTTTGTCCTCGTACAATGTCGCGGAATCGATTTTTACCAAATAATCAACGGATTGCTCCCGGATGACCATGTTTTTTTGGGGGACATCTACGGAAATGAGCGGACCGGTAAGGTGCTTTATGACAAAGTTGCTGTCTTGCTGAGCGTTTGACGATTGCGAATAAACTTTGGGCGGGCCCGAGACGACCAATAAAAGCAGGAAAAGCGGGCAAGATTTATAAATGTTGTTTAAAAAAAAAAGCGGTAATTTCACAAAGTAATGTTCCTGAAAAGCCTGAAAAAAATAGTAAACTATCGAGCTTTACTTTTATAACTCACCTTCTACCTTCGGGCTCCCCCTCACTTTTAAGAGAGGGGGAAAAGGGGGTGAGTTATTTCTCTTTTGCAAACTCAACCGCCGCGCGCACCGGCCCGACCGGTATCCCTGCCGGCCAGGGTACATCCAGTTTCCGGGTGAACCCGGCAAAAATGCTGTGTTGCGATTGCTCGGATCTGAGCTTTGGCGCGAATGTCGTGCTTTTTTCCGGAATTATCTTACCGTGGCTGTCAAGGGGCGTAACCCGCACTTTCATGCCCGAAAGCTTTTGCATGCCGGTCCCGGTATTTTTCAAGAGTAAGACGAGGTGGGCGACGCCTGCGGAATCCTTTTTTAGTCCGGCGGAGTCAACAATGGTATTAGGCCTAACGCCCGCGGGACGCACAACTATAATCCCCTCATAGCGCGTCAGGATATTCACCCTGCCTTCGGCTTTTGTACGCGGCTTATCCTCATCGCCCAACTTTACCGGCGCCTGGTCCGCGATCAGACCGTAGGTAATTTCTTTATTGGGCAGAGTTTCGCCTACCCACTTGACTTGCACCCGCTGCGCCTCTCCGGGCATGAGCACGATCTGGGAAGGATAAACCACGAAATTATCCACCGATTTATCTTCGAGATAGTTCACCTTGCTGCCGTCCAAAGATATCTCCCGGCCCTTGACTTTTAATTCGATCGCAAGAGGGACCTTGGCGTCGCCTTGCTCATACTGTACCACAACCTCCGCGCTGGTGTTACCGGTTGACGGCTCCAGTATGGTTATAAGCGGCGTCATGG
>JAQUMP010000340.1 GCA_028718065.1 Chitinivibrionales bacterium
CCGCGCTGGCCGCAGCCGCAACGCAAACCGCCAGGCACCAGGGGAATATGGCCTAATTCAAAACAGGAGATCGTGTTGGTCCGCACGCTTTGCCCATTGTAAATATACCCGCCGCCCACGCCCGTTCCCGGAAAAACGCCCAGGACCGACTCTTTGCCGCGCGCCGCCCCCCGGCGAAATTCGGCATACACGCCGGCATCGCCGTCGTTTATTACCGTTACCGGGCACTCAAAGGCGTTTTCGAGTTTTTTGCGCAGCTTGACGCCGCTCCACCCTAAGTTGGGCGCGGTGGCGATAATGCCGTTAACGTGGTCCACCGGGCCGGCGCAGCCGCAGCCGATCCCCGCGAGTTCGTCCTTGCCGACTTTCGCGGCGTCAAGCACGGTTTGCAGCAGCGCCGTAATGCGCTCCAGCCCGGCCTCCACCCCGTCGGCCGCCTTGGTTTTTTTCTTTTCCCGCGCAACAATCTTAAAATCCTCATTAAAGAGGCAGGCCGCCATCTTGGTGCCGCCCAGGTCAAAGCCGATCCAATATTTTTTTTTGTCGTTTTTCGGCATGGGAATAATCACTCCAATTCGCGTTTTGTCCAGTGGGCGCCCGTGTCGGCCGCCGCGCGCGCCAGGACGCACTGTTTTTTCTTGGTCTGGGAGCCGAAGACGCCGGTGGAGATTATCGTCATGCTTATGGAATCTTTGGATCGTTCTTTAGAAATAGAAACGCTATAAGCCCCGCCTTCGTATTCGGTTTTTGGAATCGGGCCGCTCCATGCTGGATCTTCGTTGATTTTATCAAGGGCTAAAAAGAGCCCATATTCGCTGATCTCCACCGCTTTGCGGTTACCGGTTTCCAGGTGCCGGGCCTGCTCGCGCAAAAGTCCTACGATGGCGCCGACCATAATTATCAAAGTAAGGGCGGCGATGCAGACCCACAGCGCGATTTTCCCGCGCGAATTATAACACCACCGCGCGTGACCGACTTCTTTTTTTTGCATGACAACCCGGCTCCCCACGAAATCGTTTGTTTTTAAAGCGGATGATCCGATCCGATGACCCTCTAATATAGTAAATCCTCGGCAAACCCGCCCTACCAAAACAGAATTAGGGGGCGGAACGATATTTTTAAAGAAAAAGCGAAATAAAAGTTGCCGGAGCGGATCCTGCTTTATATTTTATTTTCTGAAACGTAATCGGCTGATGTTTTTAAAGAAGGCAAAACGGCGCATGAAACGCCTGGTATACCCCTGTTTGTTCGGCATGGTTTTTTATTTAAGCGGTTTTGCCCAGGAAACGGCCGGGCCGACGTTTACGGATTCCACTAAGGACACGGCCCTGAGCGCCGACGAGCAGGAAGACGAGTTCCAGGGGAGTCTGAACGCTTTTTTTGACAACGAAAAAACAGCGCTCGATTCGTTTGCCTGGGACACCAAAAAAATCAATTCGGGCCATTTGGATTTAAGCCGGCTTACCGATACCGCTAAAATTCCCCTTGTCGATTCCGCGCGGCAAAAATATTATTCAGCGCCGTTTGAAAACGTAATAACGTCGGATTTCGGCGCGCGCGGCTGGCTCTGGCATTACGGCGTCGACATTCGCTTGTCGCGCGGCGATACGGTGCGCGCGGCTTTCGACGGCGTGGTGCGGGTGCGCGAATACGACCGCCACGGCTACGGCGTGGTGATCGTGGTGCGGCATGCGGGCGGGCTGGAAACGATTTACGGCCATTTGTCAAGAACCTGGCTCACGCCCAACCAAACGGTACGGGCCGGCGACATGATCGGGCTGGGCGGAAGCACGGGCCACTCCACCGGGAGCCATCTGCATTTCGAAACCCGCTACCTGGGCGAGCCGTTTGATCCCCATTGCCTTATCGATTTCGGCACGTTTACTTTAAAGAGCGATACCCTGGTCCTTACGCGGGACAATTTTACCTATCTGGCCGAGCTCCGCAAAGTAAAGTGGCACATTGTACGCAAAGGGGACACCTTAAAACGCCTGGCCCGCAACTATCACACCACGGTCGCCATGATCTGCGCCTTAAACCATATCTCGCATACGACCAAACTCCGCATCGGCGGGAGGCTGGCCATCGGCTCGACGGTGCCTTCCGACGGCAAACTCACCATGCGCCAACTCAAGAGCCGCCCCTCGATTTAGCCTTTGTGTGCAGTAATCCCGCTTTACGCTTTTATATTCGCGCCGCGTAAATTATCGCCGATCCTGAACAGGGCGTAAATGATGGAGCCGGGGATTCCCATGAGTAACGTTATCGGTATCCAGAGCCCGTTAAAACGCCCCAGCTTCGCCATATCGAGCGACACCAGAATGGTCAAGAGGATGTTCATGATAAAGCATGCCAGCGCCATCATTTTAACGATTTTTCGTATAAAAAAGTGCCCATGCCCGTGTTGCATCATCGGCATGCCCCACATCGGATGATGCTCTCTTCCCTGCTCTCCGAATCGTTCGCCGTAATTCTGCTCCATCCAGTTTCTTCGCATGGCAAATCCACGCGCATCCCCCGGCGGATTCATGGCGTGATCGCGAAAATTGAGCATGCCGGGACCTTTGTCGCAACAAGCGGCTTTTTGCTGAAGGGTGTCCGATGAATTACTTTTTGGAACCATTGGTTTGTTTTGCGCCGAAACGCTCATAGCAATCAGCACCACCGAAAGCGAAAGCACACATAGAACGGATCTCATAAGGCCTCCCCTGGGTATTTGGTAATTTATTAAATGGTTTTCTCCAATCGTTCAACCTATTAGACAATTCTTTTGATTATTTTGTTCCAAATTTATTAAGCCCGGCGCCGCGTGGATTTTTTGGTTTTGAGGCAAGCTTCTTATTATTTTAGATAATACAAAAAGGTTTATTTATTTGTCGAATCACCTTTCCAAGGGAGGTTTTATGAAACGGATTATAATCGCGCTTGCTCTGGCCGGCGTCATCGCTTTTAACGGCTGTATCGGTTCGTTTTCGCTTACTACCAAATTATACAGTTGGAACCAGAAAGCAACCGGCGATAAGTATGTCAACACGGCTATTTTATGGGTTCTCGGAGCGGTTCAAGTATATAGCGCGACCGTATTCATAGATTTTGTTTTTCTTAATACGGTCGAATTCTGGAGCGGCAAAAACCCGATGGCGTTTACCGGACCAAACAAACTTGAGAAAGTGGTCATGTCCCACGGCAACAGCTATAAAGTCACGATGGGTAATTATAAAATCACCGTTTCGCAGCTTACGGGAGCGAATGCGGGCAAGGAAAGTTCCCTGTTTTTTGTCAAGGAAACCGGAAAATTCTATCTTGACGAACAAAAGGGCAATCCGGTCGAAGTCGGTTCCCTGAGCGGCGACATGCTTAATCTTATTTCACCTAACGGCGCCGTGGTCAGCCGCGCGCTCAACAATGGCGGCGTCCAGGTGGCGGCTTCAAATTGATCCAAAGGTAACGCGCTGGTTTTTTTGTGCCGCTATGAACATTTGTCCATAGCGGCACTTTTATTTTAAGGATGCATCTGCGGATAAGGAAGGTTTTTTATGAAAACATCCAAAAATTGGGGTCCCTGTTCCTGCGATTGCGGTAAAAATATGGAAGCGGGGCAGGAGATTGTAATTTTCGACGGTTCCTTGTATCTTGCCGGCCACGAAAATCGCCGCAAGACCACCCAGATTTCGGTTGTCAAAAAAGAGGAGAATAAACCCAAGGCCGGGAAAAAGATCAAAAAGAAGAATCCCGAAGTGCTGGAGCTGTTTGAGGACGATTAAAAATGAAGTCCCGGCTACAAAAGAGAAGCGCCCGTGCGCTTTGCCTGCTATTCTTATTTGTCGCGCAAGGACGCGCGCGAAGCTTGACTTTTGAGTATGCTTTCCTGGAAGACAAGCTCAAGACGGCATCCGCCAACCAGGTCGAGTTCAAACAGGTTTCGGACACGCCCATTGTTTACCGGGCCTGGGGCGTCTGGAATTTTAACCATTCGGCATCAAAAGTGGCCGCCGTTGCGCTCGATTTCCCGGCCTATCCTCGTATATTCCGTTATGTTTACCGCTGCGACCGCATCACCAAGCCGCCCCGGCGCGTGTGCCCGCTCGGCACCTGGTATGTGGAGGGCCGCGCGGCTTTTGCGCGGGTGTGGGCCATCGGCAATATCGATTCGCTCTATTGGCCGGATTCCGCGCACTTGCGTTTTATTGCCGGCCAAAACGAAGACCGCTGGCTGGAAGCCTCGTGGCACTCGCAGGAGCGCCCCGGATGGTTTAGTTACCGTACCTACGGGCTGCGCATGGCCGCGTTTGTCGTGGCGGCGGGCAACGATTCCTGCCGCCTCGGCATTGTAGCGCAAGGTTGGGTAAAGCAGGCCATGCCGCAATGGCTGGTCCGCATGGGCACGAGCATTATCCTGCCGCACCTGCTGCAAGATCTCGAAAAGGAGGTCGCGCGGCGCGAAAAATTGCTGCAAGCGCCGCAACCGCCCTGGTATGACAAATGGTATTTAAACATTCGCAATTTCTTTTTGTAATCTTAAATCACCGCAAATTTTAGAGTTCCCTCGGCCACGCTCACCGCTATTTTTTGACCCTCTTTTACCTCGCCGGCAATCAGCATGCGCGAGAGCGGGGTTTCCAGTTCGTGGCGGATGGCCCGTTCGAGCGGCCGCGCGCCGTAGATGGGACCAACCCCGTGTTCGGCGAGCAGTCGCAGCGCCGATTGGTCCGCCGAAAA
>JAQUMP010000341.1 GCA_028718065.1 Chitinivibrionales bacterium
GTTCTGCCAATCGGGATGATTGGTCGGATCGAGGCATGGACCGGCGGGGTCGCCGTTTTTCCCAACCCGTAAAGCTTTTACGCCGCTCGTCATGCCCACGTCAACATCGTTATACCCGAAATTGCAGGCCGTCATGGTACCCAGATTCGGCACCGAGGCCAAACCAGGATTGCCGACTTGACTCCAGGGAATAATCCATTCCTGAACGCGGGTATTGCCGGAGCTCTGTCCGATTATTTCGTTCCGAATGCCGAGCGTAGCGGCAGCATCGGCAAAGGTATGTGGCGTCAGCGTAAAAGCTTGCAGCGTTTCATCGGTAAGGTAAGCAGGATTAAACTCGTTGATATACATGGCTGTGGGCGGCGTCGAGCCGCCGAAACGCAGAAGATATTGACGGGTGGAAGGAGTTTTTGAACCTACCCCCAGAGCTGTGCCGGCGGTCATGGCGTCAAAAATCGTGCTGGAGGGCTGGTTGTCAAAGTACAAATCGGCGGCGTCATTGGCCCATTGCGAATAATCGCCGTACTGGTTATTAACAACATTCTGATAATCTACCCACGAATCATCTTCCACTTTTAAATAAAGGTACACTCCCGTCTGGCCATAGGCGGCATACACGGTTAATTGACAGTCCAGAGGACCGACCATAGGAACCGTGCCGCCCGCACAGCACGATGGATCACAATACTGATAGTCTAATTTATCGGTGCATACGTCCCAGGCATTCCAGAAGGGCGAGCGAATTCCGTCGGTAGTGCTGAATTCAGACTCCTGAGCGGCGGAAAGTTGATAGGCCACCAATACAAAATCCGTGACATCGGGCGGATAAATCGACTGCGCCTTGACGAATGACAACACTCCCGCAGCAAGGACTACCGCCACAATTAGCTTTGCCGTTCTCATGCTTTCCCCCCTTAATGTTTTATTATTATTGACCGAATATTTCTATAACTATAGCCAAAACAATCGCTCTGTGCCACAAAATATTAACTTAAATGATCCTGGAATTTAGCATCGATTCGAATTTCTCCTGATTGCCGGACCTGGGTGTCGGCTCGCCGTGCGCCAAGGCCCATTTCTCAAGCTCAACAAAAGACGCTTTGCCGGATTCGATCGCTGCGCCGATGCCGCTCTCCCAGCTTTGGTAGCGGTCCTTTACCATCTTTTTAAGCGATCCTTCCGTTATGATGCGGGCGGCATTTTTTAAACCAAGCGCGAAGGCGTCCATGCCACCGATGTGCGCGGTAAAAAGGTCCTCTATCGTAATGGACTCGCGACGCACCTTGGCGTCAAAATTAAGGCCGCCCGCTCCAATGCCGCCCTGGTTAAGCACCACGAGCATCGCCAGCGTGCACGATTTAATGTCCATGGGGAATTGATCGGTGTCCCATCCGAGCAGAAGGTCGCCGGTGTTGGCGTCGATAGAGCCGAGCATCCCCGCATCGGATGCCGTTTGTAAATCGTGCTCAAAGGTGTGGCCGGCCAGCGTCGCATGGTTGGCTTCGATGTTGAGTTTAAATCCCTTGTCAAGACCGTGGCCCTTTAAAAAACCGATAACGGTGGCCGCGTCAAAATCGTACTGATGGCGCATGGGCTCCTTTGGTTTGGGTTCGATCAGCAGCGCGCCCTTAAAGCCGATCTCTTTTTTATAATTGTGCGCCATGCTTAAAAATCGCGCTAAATGATCGAGTTCCCGCTTCATATCGGTGTTCAGCAATGTCTGGTAACCTTCGCGGCCGCCCCAGAAAACGTAATTTTCGCCGCCAAGCTCAAGCGTGACCTCCATGGCCTTTTTTACCTGTGCCGCGGCATAGGCAAAAACATGGGCATCGGGATTGGTAGACGCGCCGCACATGTAGCGGGGATGCGAAAACAAGTTTGCCGTGCCCCACAGCAGTTTTATGCCGGTGTTGTTCTGGAGCTGCCGGGCAATCTTGACAATTGCGCCGAGATTCTTATTGCTTTGAGGCAATGTTTTGCCTTCGGGGGCGATATCGCGGTCATGAAAACAATAATATTCCACGCCGAGTTTTTGCAAAAACTCAAAATTGGCGCGCAGGCGGCGCTCGGCGTTGGCAATCGAATCCGATCCGTCGTCCCAAGGCCTGCACATTGTCTGCGAACCGAACGGATCGGCGCCGCTCCCGCGCAGGGTATGCCAGTACGCTACCGCAAAGCGCAGATGGTCTTTCATTTTTTTCCCCATAATGATTTCATCGGCATTATAGTGTCTAAAAGCAAGAACGTTGCGGCTATCGGGGCCTTCGTATTTTATTTTTTTAATCCCGGGGATAAACTCAGGCATTCGGTACTCCTTGGGAGAGGTTTCTTTTTAGCAGTGTTACCCATTTTTGATATTCGTCTTTATAGGCGCCCGCCAGCGACCGGTCGGGGCCGACCGTGCCGGTGGTTTTAAGACCGGCGAACGCTTCTTTAAAGTTTTTATAAATGCCCGCGCCGATCCCTGCGCCGCGCGCCGCGCCCTGCGCGCCGTCGGTGTTATACAACTCCACCGGCACATTCGTAACCGCGGCAAAAACGGAACGAAACAGGGGGCTTAAAAACATATTGCTTTCCCCCGCGCGGATGGTGCGCACGGCAACGCCCATAGTGCGCATAATGTCAAGACCATAGGCAAGGGCAAAAACAATGCCCTCCTGGGCGGCGCGCAGCACGTGCGCCCTGGTGTGCCGGTTAAACTCAAGGCCGTGAACGGAGGCGCCGATGTTCCGGTTTTCAAGCGTGCGTTCGGCGCCGTTGCCGTACGGCAAAACCATGAGCCCGGCGGCCCCAACGGGCGCCTGCGCGGCAAGGGCGTTCATTGCCGGATACGAAAGCGTTTGGCCGCCTTCCGAAAAAAAGGCGCGCCTGAGCCAACTATTAAGAATGCCCGTGCCGTTACAGCATAGTAAAATGCCGTACCGGGGATTTTCCGGCGAGTAATTGACATGCACGAATGTGTTGACGCGCGCCAGGGCGTCGCAGCGGGGTGAATCGACCACGCCGTATACCACGCCCGAAGTCCCGGCCGTGGCGGCGATTTCGCCGGGATTAAGAACGTTGAGCGATAAGGCGTTGTTGGGCTGGTCGCCGCCGCGATAGGCAATCGGCGTTAAGGCTTTCAGGCCGAGTTCCTCGGCGGCCTGCCGCGTTACTTCCCCTTGTGTCCCAAAAGCAGGAAGCACGGCCGGAACTATGTCGCGGGAAAAACCAAAGTAATCCAGCACAAAACCGGCCAACCCCTGTTCTTTAAAATCCCACAAAATCCCTTCGGAAAGTCCCGAAGGCGTCGTGGCGATCGCGCCGCCGAGTTTCAGGGCGATATAATCGCCCGGCAGCATCATCTTGTCTATCTTGGCGAAAACGGCCGGTTCGTTTTCCTTGACCCACGCGAGTTTGGACGCGGTAAAATTGCCGGGGGAATTGAGCAGACTTTTTAAACAGCGCTCCGTGCCGATGCCGGCAAAGGCCTTTTCGCCATAGGGCACGGCGCGGCTGTCGCACCAGATTATCGCGGGCCGCAACACCTGGTGGTTTTTGTCAACGATCACGAGGCCGTGCATCTGGTAGGCGATGCCGATGGCGCAAACGTCCCTGAGGTCGATCCCGGCCGTGCGCCGGATTTGCGCGGTGGCGGCCCGCACGTTTTCCCACCACATGGCCGGGTCCTGTTCGGCCCAACCGGCCTGCCGGGCGATAATGGGCATCTCATTTCCGGGAGATGCGGCCGAGGCCACAACGGCGCCGCCGGCAGCATCGAGCAGGGTCGCCTTAATCGACGAACTGCCGATATCGTATCCTAAAAGGTAGGCGGAATTTCCCATGAAAATAACGGTCTCTGGAATTTGGCTATTGCCTTAAATACGGCGAGCCCAGAATATACCGTTTAAGGCGGATAATTGTCAAATTCCGAAATCCAATTCGGCCTCCCGATTTAAATTTTCCGGCATTCCATGCCCACGTTTTTTCCTGGTTTGACAATATGGCTTCATACACCTATATTACTTTCGCTTTGTCAGAGGTATTTTACACCGGAATGGAGGGCCCATTATGCCGATCCTTGATTGTAAAGACATCCATAAGGAATACCGCAAGGGCGATAAAAGCGTTACGGCCTTAAATGGCGTAACCCTGGCAATCGAAAAGGGCGAATTTCTTTCCATTGTCGGCCCTTCGGGCAGCGGCAAAAGCACCCTGCTTAATATTATCGGCTGCCTCGACACACCCACGAGCGGCAGCGTGCTTTATAATAATCATGAACTCGGAAAAATGGGCGAACGCGGGCTATCCGATTACCGCAAACAAAACATCGCCTTTATTTTTCAGTCCTATAATCTGATCCCGGTCTTGACCGTGCGGGAGAACGTGGAACTGCCGCTGGTGATCGAGCGAAAATTTACCAAACAGCAAATGGCGGAAAGCGCAAGCGCAATGCTGGCGGCGGTCGGATTAAAAGGCCTGGAAGATCGCCTGCCGCGTGAACTCTCCGGCGGCCAGGAGCAGCGCGTGGCCATCGCCCGCGCGCTCGTTAAGAATCCGCTCGTGGTGCTGGCCGACGAACCCACGGCCAACCTGGATTCCGCCACGGCCGAAGAAATAATTTCCATCATGCAGCGTATGAACGGCGACAATCAAACAACGTTCATATTTTCCACCCACGACGCCCGCATGGAACGCCACGCCAAACGCACCGTGGCGCTCAAAGACGGCCTGG
>JAQUMP010000342.1 GCA_028718065.1 Chitinivibrionales bacterium
ATTGATGGTGCAGGGATTGGCGTAGGCGATGGTAACTAATTGACCGTTTACATTCTGGCGTGTGCGGCACAGGCCTATTTTCCGGTCGTCGATAATACACAGGTGCGGACAAAGGTCGCAGGCGGTCATTTCACCGAAACTGTGCCAGAAACGCGCGGGATGCGCTGCGGCGGTCCTGGATTTTGCCGCAAAGCTTGCTCCCGGAACGCACGCCGCGGCGGAAAGCCCCGCGGCACAGTGCAAAAAATTGCGTCGTGAAGAGGAATGCATCGCCTTATATACGAGCTTGCCGGTTTAAAATTTATCCGCCTACGCAGAAGACCTCGGGCGCTAATCCGAGGATGAATGCGTTGGACGGACCGCGGCGTAGTCCCGATTTGCGGGACGAAGCCGGGCTAAGTGCTTCGGCGTGATTTCGCCTTTGGTACCCCGGCCGTAAGGCCGTGAGGCTCCATTATAAAGCTTATACTTTTTAATATAGGCAAGCACGCTTTCCGGTATGCAATAACGGCAGGAGAGTCCTTGCGCCAGGTAGGTGCGTAAAAGCGAAGAGCTGAGTCCCCATTGCGGTGATGGAATGCGGCAAATCCGCGCGCTTTTAAGGTGGGCGGGAATGGTGCAGGAAAATCCCGGCCGGTCGACGACGCACAGGGTCACGTGCCGCAGGATTTCCCGATAATTTTTCCAGGTATGAATTTCGCGGAGATTGTCGGCCCCGATTATAAAATGCAGGAGGCTTTGCGGATGCTTCTGCCGCATCCGGGCGATTGTATCCACGGTATAACAGATACCCCCGGTTTTAATTTCGCGATCCCAAATTTTTATATTGTTTTGATTTTTTAGGGCCAGGAGTATCATGGCCAGGCGATGCGCCCGCGACGCGCTCACGCCGCCGATTTTATGGGGCGGCAACCCGGCCGGGACAAGATAGGCAAAATCGAGTTTGCAAAAGTCAATGGCAAGGGAAGCCGCCGCGAGGTGGCCGTGGTGCGGCGGATCAAAAATGCCTCCCAGAATTCCGATGGAAAGCGTTTTCATGACGGCCCGTTACTGCTTTTCGATTTTGTTAAGGAGGGCCGCGGCTTTATCGTTTATTTCCTTGGAAGGCTGCGCAGCGAGCAAATCGTTGAGCGCGGTTTTGGCCTCTTCGAGGCGGTTAAGCTTGATAAGGTCGGCCGCCATGTTGAATTTGGTTTCCCCGATAAGCTGCGATTCCGGAAAACTTTGAATAAAATTTTTATGATAGACGATGGCGGCCTCGTATTGTCCGATGGTTTCATAAAACCGCGCCGCATTGAATTCCTTTTTAGCAAGTTTTTCCCGGCACTTTAGGATATAGGCGCGCGCGCTGTCGGCAAAGACGCCGCTGGGGAAGGTTTCGATGAACGTGGTAAGCGCGGTAATGGCTTCCTTGGTCCCGGCCTGGTCGCGTTCGGGCGGGTTGGAAAGAAAGTAATTGCAGGCGCCGATGCGGAAAAGGGCCTCTTCGTTCCAGGGCGCCTGGGAATATTTCTGGGTCAGGTTCTCAAAATTAAGCTTGGCGTCGTCGTATTTTTTCATGCAATAGGCGCTCTGGCCGGCGTAATAGAGCATGCTGTCGTAGTTGTCGCTGCCGCCGCAATCCAGCATGGTTTCGTCAAGCAGCGATTTGGCGCTGTAATAGTGGTGCTTGTTGAATTTGTCAATGGCCTGGTGCAGCTTGGCGCCGCAATCCGTGCCTTTCTTTTTTTTGGCGGCGAAAACGGAGATGACCATGCAGGAACAGGCCAGCATGAGGGCGAGGGTGACGATTTTTTTCTTGAACATTGCGCGCTTTGGCTTTCCGGTTTTTGTTGTTAGGGTCGTGGCTTGAATATACAAAACGCCTCTATAATAATTTAAATGATAAATTCAACAGCCGTTATTTCCGATGCGAATAAAAAATATGCTTTTCTTTAATCGGATCGAGGTATCCGTTATATTTTTATAGAATGGGAATCATTCTTATTATCATGCCGTTTTTTATCGGATTGGGCGCATGGCTCCTGCTCGGCAAACGATCGGCCCCGGCAAAATGCCCGGCGCTTGTTTTCCATGAGGTTTCAAATAAACCATCCCTTTTTTCACTCTCCGAAATCTCCCAAAAACGGTTCACGGCATTTGCCGATGAACTTGTCAGGCGCGACTACCGGACCCTGCGCCTGAGCGATGCGGTGGAGGCGCCTGCGGGCCGGGGTGCTACGGTGGCGCTCACCTTCGACGACGCCTTTGAATCGGTTTTTACCCTGGCGGCGCCGGTCCTGCGGCACAACAACCAGACCGCCACGATATTTGCCGTGGCCGGATTTTTAGGCAGGCGTTCCACCTGGGACGTGTATGCGGC
Organism: Chitinivibrionales bacterium; assembly: GCA_028718065.1. GTDB lineage: Bacteria > Fibrobacterota > Chitinivibrionia > Chitinivibrionales > FEN-1185 > JAQUMP01. The sequence continues at coordinate 2,363 of JAQUMP010000342.1, forward strand.
CCGCACCCATTGCAGCGCGGCCCAGCTCCGGCAGCTCGCGGCAGATGGCTTTGAAATCGGCAGCCATTCCCTGACGCATCCCGATCTGCGCCGTCTTGACGATCGGGAGTTGGCGCGCGAAATCGGCGATTCCAAAAAGCTGCTGGAAGACAGCATCGGCGCGCCGGTGACCGCCTTTTCGTTTCCGTTCGGCTCCTGGAATGCGCGCGTGTGGGAAATGGTTTTAAATGCGGGCTATCGTTGCGCGACGGTGTACCGCGGCGCGGCCGCAGTTGCCGATTCCCGGCGGGTGCCGGTTTACGGCGTTTATGCCTTTGACTCCACTCCGTCAATTTTTAATAAAATCGACACTACGGTGGAATTTTCCCTGTCGCGCGCGCAAAGCCGCATCATGGCGCACTTTGCAAAAGGAAGTGCCGTGGTAAAATTTCGGAAAGAATACAAAAGGTGACCGGGCCTTTCGGATTTTATGCTTCGGTAAACGCCCAAATTTATATTATCGTTTTGGCGGAATTCGGAGAAAAAACACCAAATTTCTTTTTCGGCGGAACGGCCCTTTCCCTCTTTTGGTCGCCATAAGCGCCTTACGCCCGGAAAAATGCTTATTTGTAAAAATTCTGTTGGCGTAGGCTTGCGCGCAAAGCGCGATATACCGCATTTTTCCGGTCGGGCGCACAGATGGCTCCCGCCAGAGGGAAAAGACCGTTCCCCCGAAAATAGTGCGATTGTTTAATTATATACCTTCATATAGGAGCGCTTCATGCATAACAAGATCCTGCTTACCGACGAAGAAATCCCCCGCCAATGGTATAACTTAAACGCCGATCTGCCCACGCCCATGCAGCCGCCGCTGGGTCCCGACGGCAAACCGGTTTCGCCGGAGGCGTTGGCCCCGGTTTTCCCCATGAATCTCATCGAACAGGAAGTCAGCCAGGAACGCTGGATCACCATTCCGGAAGAAATACTTAATATCCTCTATCGCTGGCGCCCCGCGCCCCTGCGCCGGGCCGTGTATCTTGAAAAGGCGCTCAATACTCCGGCCGAGATTTACTATAAGGACGAGAGCGTTTCGCCCGCGGGCAGCCATAAGCCCAATACGGCCGTGGCGCAGGCATGGTACAACAAGCAGTTCGGCACCAAGACCATTACCACCGAAACCGGCGCGGGCCAATGGGGCAGCGCGCTCAGTTTCGCCTGTTCCCTGCTCGGTATCACTTGTAAAGTATTCATGGTGCGCATCAGCTTTGACCAGAAACCCTTCCGCAAAATCATGATGGAAACCTGGGGCGGCGCCTGCGTGGCCAGTCCCAGCAACGAAACCGAAGCCGGCCGCAGATTTCTAAAGGAGGACCCCAATACGCCCGGCAGCCTCGGCATCGCCATCAGCGAAGCGGTGGAGGCCGCGGTCACCGATAAATCCGGCACCACCAAATACGCGCTCGGGAGCGTGCTCAATCACGTCATGCTGCACCAGACCATCATCGGCCTGGAAGCGCAAAAACAGCTCGCCAAAATCGGCATTAAAAAACCGGACGTGGTCATTGCCTGCGCCGGCGGCGGCAGCAATTTTGCGGGCCTCTCGTTCCCGTTTATACTTGACAAAATCAACGGCGCGGCCATCGACATAATCCCGGTGGAACCGGCCTCGTGCCCCACCATGACGCGCGGCATTTTTACCTACGACTTCGGCGACAGCGCCGGCATGACGCCGCTCTTGCCCATGTTCACGCTCGGCCATAATTTCGTGCCCGATCCGATCCACGCCGGCGGCCTGCGGTATCACGGCATGTCGCCCATGGTGAGCCAGGCAATTAACGAAGGACTCGTCAAGCCGCGCGCGGTCAATCAGCTCGATTGCTTCAAGGCCGCGATGCTTTTTGCCAAAACCGAAGGCATGATCGTGGCGCCGGAAACAAGCCATGCCATCGCCGCGGTCATCGAGGAGGCCAACAAGGCCAAGGAAGAGGGCAAGAAAAAAGTGATCCTGTTCAACCTGAGCGGTCACGGCCTCATGGACATGGTGGGGTATTCAAAATTCATAAACGGCCAGCTCCACGACCATAAGCTGCCGCAGGAAAAAATCGCCAAAGCCGAGGCCGAACTGGCCGCGCTGCCCAAGGCGGCCGTGGCAAAGACCGGCAAGTGGTAAAAAGGCGGATTACTTTACGGGCGGGCATGCTTCTTGGATTTTGCGCATGGCCGCCCGGGTATTTTCGTAACTGCCAAAGGCGCTAAAGCGCGCATAACCCCGCCCGCAGCGGCCGAAACCGGCGCCCGGCGTGCAGACTACTCCCGCTTTGTCAAGAAGCATGTTGAAAAAATCCCAGGAATCCATCCGGCAGGCCAC
>JAQUMP010000343.1 GCA_028718065.1 Chitinivibrionales bacterium
TTTGCCTGTTCAAGAAAGGCGGCTGGGACATTTGGCTTATGGACAAATACCTTGACAAGCGTCACAAAATTCCACTCGCCCCGACCAATTGGGAAAAGGCCCGCGGCGATACCGCAGCGCCCTTCTTTCGCCCGGTTACAGCCTTAGCGCTGGATTCGTTGACTAAACGTAAAATGCCGTCGCGTGATTCCGCCAAGGGACACGCCGCGGGGATATCCGACAGCCTCTCTCCCACCGAAATCAGGCCGCTGTTTGATTTCAGTAAAAAGGATTCAATTAAAACGGCCGCGGCCGATTCGGTAAAAAAAACAGGGGATTCTACCGCCGCCGCCCTGGTTTTTGATACACTCAAGTCCCGGCCCTACCGCTTGCGGTTTGCGCCTGATTTTATCTCGGTGGGCGTGGCCGTAAACTCTTTTTACGGTTCCGGTGGTTCCTGGGCGGCCTCGTTCGGTGATCTTATGGGCGACCACCAGATCATCCTGCAAGGTGATCTGCAGAGCGACATCACCCAATACGCGCACCTCTATGCCGCCTATATCAATCTTAAACACCGCCTCAACTGGGGCGGCGGCGGATTTTACAACCGTGCATTTACAAATGCTAACATCTTCGGCGATTCACTTTTTTACGATGTCGATGGCGGCGCCTTCGGCCTGCTGCGCTTTCCGTTTTCGCAATTTTCGCGCCTGGAGGGTACGCTGTACTATCAGAATATCAACCGCTCGCCCTATATTTTAACCGACATCTCGCTTTCGCGCGATGCATTTCGCGGGCCTTTCAATATTAATATCATCATGACGACGCTCGGCTATTCCTTCGACAATATTCTCTGGGGAATCACCGGGCCGCTCGCCGGCATCCGCGCGCAGGCCAATCTCGCGGTCGCGCCCCCGCTTACGTTCGTGGACCATTCCTACATTTCTTTTGACGGCGATGTGCGTTACTACTGGCACCTTTTTAAAGAGTTCGTATGGGCCAACCGGCTTGCGGCAGGCGCCAGCGAGCCGCTGCGCAAAGGCGAGGTCTCGTTCCGGCGCTTCTTTCTGGGGGGCGAAGATACCTGGCTCAATTACAATGTTAACCGCGACCAATACGGCAAAAATATAACATCAATGCTGTATTCCGATTTTGTGGTGCCCTTCCGGGGCTGGAACTATCTTGACTTAACCGGAACACGGTTTGCGGTTTACAATACCGAATTCCGCTTCCCCTTCGTGCGCGAGGTATCTTTGGTCTGGCCACTGCCGATAGCGGTGCGCTACATCAACGGCGCCGTGTTTTCCGATATCGGCAATGCCTGGGACCCCGCGGACGAATATGCGGGCATTCCCCTGCCCCAAAAAATTTACGGCGGCGTGGGCTATGGCCTGCGGGCCAACCTGGGGATCTTTGTCCTGCGCTACGACCATGCCTGGAGAACCGACTGGCGCCACACGCCCGAGCTGCCCATCGATTATTATGCGCTGGGCGCGGAATTTTAGCATCCGTTTCTTTGGCTACGGATATAAAAAAGGTCGGCTTTTTGGAAATTAAATATGCAACCGCAATTTTAGTATTTGTAACGGCCATGGCGGCCCACGGAGCCATCAGGGAAGTCGGGCCGGGCAAACCGTATTCCCGCATCGAGACCGCCTATCAGGCTGCCGCCGCGGGCGATTCGATTCTGGTATATCCGAAGACGGCCGGAAGTTCCTACGATTCCGTCGCGGTCTATTTGACTAAGAGGAAACTTACCATTCTTGGAATCACCGCGGCGGGCCAGTATGTATCGTTGCACGGCGACGGCTACGATTATTCCGGCATCGGCTCCATTCCGCGCGCCATGTTTCAGTTCAATCCCGGCGCCGACAGTTGCGTCGTGGAGAATTTTGAGATTGCCGGTTGTCATAATGCCTCACAAAACGGCGCCGCCTTCCGCATTAATCAGGTTAACGACATCACCATTCGCAATTGTCATTTTCACGATAACGATATGGGCATAATGTCCGGCGGATCCCTGGCGCAAAATACCGCGGCGAACCAGCTTGTCGAAAATTGCATTGTCCACGATAACGGCAACGCCGCTGCGGCGGGGTACAACCACAACTTTTATATGGGCGGCGTGAGCGTAACGATCCGCGGCTGCGACATTTACGGCGCGACGACCGGTCATAATGTCAAGAGCCGCGCGCACCTGACCTTTGTGGAGGGCTGCTATATTCACGCCAGCCCGAACCGGGAATTGGACCTGGTTGACGATGCCGAAAACACGGCCGCGGCCAACAGCCACACCCTCGTGAGCGGTTGCGTTATCGTAAAAATGGCCAATACCGGCGGGAACAAAACGACCATCCACTTCGGCCAGGACGGCGGCAATGATCACAACGGCACGCTTTACCTTGTAAATTGCACCATTGTAACGCCCTATATTTCCCCGGTGGTCGACCTGAGCGCGCCGGACGCGGGGGTCTGTTTCTGGAACAGCCTGGTCATTGACAACACAGGAACCGCAAACGGCCAGGTGCTGGTGAACGCACGCAATGGCGCCGTTATGTCAAGCTCCGCGGGCCATTATCTATGGTTGTCTCACGGATTTTCCACGCCTGCCGGCGGGATTTTCGACCACGTAACGGTTGGTGTATCCAGCGCGCTGCCTGCGTTTACCAATGCGGCAGGGGGCGACTATACGCTTGCGGACAGCTTTCCCGGCGTTGTGAATGCGGGAGCGGCTTTTTCCTCAATAACACTCCCTCAGCAGATTTCCGGCAGGGCGCTTTGCCTGTTTCAGGTCCCGCTCGGATGGGCGCTCCGGACGGCTTCCGGAACACCCGACATCGGCGCTTACGAATGGGTGCATAATACAAGTTTTGTCCGGAGGGCGCTCCCATCATCGCTGCGTCGCGGTACGAATTCCCGGGGAACCATCACTCTTGACTTGAGAGGAAGGACCGTTTCGGGCAATGCGCGTGACCGCCGCGAAACAACCTCCGCATGCGGTATTTACCTGCTAAAATCCACGGAGAGCGATGGCACTGCAATAAAAAAGCGGTATTAAAGTAGCCTTAAAAATGCGCACAATTCTAATTACTTTGCTGATTATGCCGGGATAATTTAATTTAGTATCGGTTTGATCAATGCGACAGTTTTGTAGCCACCACTCAAGAAAGGACAAATAGTATGATAAAATTAAAAAGCCTGACTTCCGCCGTTGCCGTTATCGGCGCCATCGCGATGATGACCGGCTGCGCAAAAGAGCCGCGGGAGGAACTCGCATCCGCAAAGGCCGCGGTGGATTCGGCCAAGGCGGCGCAGGCCGATATTTATGCCGCGCAGGATTTCGCCGCGGCGCAGGATTCCCTGAACTTTGCAATGGCCGAAATCAAAGAGCATAAATTCGCCGCCGCAAAAACGGGCCTTGCTTCCCTGGTTATGGTTGCAAAAGCCGTAAAAGAAAAAGCCGTAGAAGCCAAGGCGACCTTAACGGCCGAACTCGATGCAGTCCTCTCCGGTTCGGGCAGCTCCGTGAGCGAAGCCAAAGATATGTTAAAGAACGCGGCCAAGAACAAGAAAATGAAAGCGACCGTCGAGGCCATGAAAAAGGAGATCGCCAGCGTTGAGGGCATGATTAAAGACGCAACCACCCTTAAAGCAAACGGGGACATCTTGTCTGCCAAGGAGAAGGTCGCCGCCGCCATGGAAAAACTGGCGACCATTAAAACGCAATTGACTGATGCCGCTAAAAAGACGACCACGACCGTCAAAAAAGCAGTTCACAAAGCGAAGAAAAAGAGACGGTAACTATTCCCACTCGATCGTCCCCGGCGGTTTGTGCGTGATGTCGAAAAAGAGATCGCCGATGCCGGGGATGGCCTTTGCACCTTTACAAATTGCTTCCAGGGTGCGCTCCGCAAGCGGCTTAAAGCGCGCGGTCATGGCCTCCTGCGAGCTTACCGGGCGCAGCACCGCGCACTCCCCGCCCAGCTCATTTACAATCGGCAGCAACACTACCGGCATCTGCCACACGGCGTCGTATTCGTCCTGCGCGTACAGGGTTTCGGTGGCGAGGTGATCGAGCTTTTGCAAATTCCCAATGCGCTCCGGGCTGAGATAGGCCGGATGCAGTTTGTAAATCGCGGGTTTAAATGAGGTAAGGCAATAGACCACCCGGTTTATGCCGCGCACCTTGTTGGTAATTTCCGTCGACAATAATTCGAGTTTGCGCCAGTCACAGGGGCCAAACACCACCGCCGGATGAGCGTAGGTGCGGCTGTCGCCTTGTACGCCGACGCTGCGGACCGGCAGAATATCGGCTGTAAATCCGGACTCCTCCGCAATGGCCGCAAGCCGCTCCCTGATTGCAGGATCAATGGCTTCGACCGCTCCCGTGGAACACAAAATCCGTACCGCCAGGCCCGGGCCCGGAAATGGATGGCGCTTTATGAGCCGCTCCGGAATACCCAAGGTCTTGCCCACCAGGCGCACTTCGTCTTTGTAAAGCTGTGCCAATGGTTCGATTATTTTGCCCTGCTCAACAAGCGCCAGCACGCCATCCACCCGGTTGTGGTGCGTCTTGATTTTGTCGGCATGGCGCGTGCCCGCGCTTTCGATGGTGTCCGGATAAATCGTGCCTTGCCCTAAAATCCAGTCATTTACATTAAGCCCCAAATTTTTCTGGGCCTGCGCGCTCACCGTTAAAAAAGTTTCGCCGATGATTTTGCGCTTT
>JAQUMP010000344.1 GCA_028718065.1 Chitinivibrionales bacterium
CAAAGCGATTGCCGTGCGGCCGAAGTACGCAGTTGCCTACTCAAACGAAGGTCTGGTTTTTGCATCACAAAATAAATCCGATAAGGCCATTGCAGCATTTACAAAAGCGATTGAGGCGAACGGCAATTACGCCAAGGCCCGCTTTCACCGCGCGGTAACCTATATGAAAGCGCAGAAACCCGACCTGGCCTGCGCCGACTTAAATGCCTATTTGGCGCTTAAAGGAGCCGGCTATCTTGGCGCCGGCAGGATTCGGACCACGATTCAAAAATTGGGAGGAAATGTGCTCAACTGAAATAAGCATAACCATTTTCATTTTCGCCCTAAACAAAACGGTGTTTAAGGTTCATAACGTCTTTATGGAGAATAACGCCGAGGATTTTTTTGGCCTCATCGAGGATCGGAATGGCGCGAAAACCATAGCGGATAAATATTTCGGACGCGTCCTTAAGCGTATTCTGCGGGGTCAGGGAAATGATTTTGTCGGTCATGATATCTTTGAGGATGATGTCGCCTTCGTGCGTCAGCAATTCGGCCACGTCGATGATTCCCTGCAATGCATCGGCGGAATCGACCACATAAACATAATGGCGCACATTTGTTCCCGGCGCCGCCGCGCGGTATTCGTAGCGGGCTCTTTCGACGGTGTCCGAAACAAAGGAACGGATAAATTTATCCGTCAGGTAATTCAGGATGCTCTCTTCCTGCTGGTTAAAAATCGCCCGGATTTTTTCGGAGAGATGGGGGTTTATCATCGCGAACAAATTCTCTTTGTCCGCGTAGGGGAGCGCGGACAAAACGTCGGCGGCCTGGGCGGGCGTCATTTCGTCGATGAGGCGCGCCACGACCTTTTTATCGAGCGAGGAAACGATCTCGCGCTGCACGTTCGGATCGACCTCCTCAAAGGTATCGGAGGCGTGCGCGGGCTCCAGTTCGCTTAACAGCAGGGTGCGGTGCTCCTGGTTAAGTTCCTCAATGATATCCGCCATGTCAACCGGTGGAATGTCGGCAAGCTTTGCTTTAAGGGTCGTCAGTTTGAGCGCGCCTTTAAAACTGCTGATCTGGTTGGGCAGCGGCTGAACATACTTCCAGGACACCATGTCTTCCCTGATTTTAAACAGTGCCGCCAGCTTTTTTAATCCGGTCCTTTTAAAGAACCCGTATTTGCTCATGTCAACATCGCTGACATACAATTTTTTGTTGATCTGGATTATTTTAACGTCGTACACCACGGAAATCTCGCGGCCCTCGGTATCGATTACTTTTTTGTCGAGAATATAATCCGCCAGGAGCATGGCCTCGGGGGCCGGCTTGCGTTCATGCTGCGCGAGCGATTCGATGGCCACGATAATTTTTTTACCGGTAATGTCATTGATCTTTTCAATGGGGATCGTGAGCGTCGGCGCGCCATAGGCGCGTGAAACCACCAATTCGGTCACGTGCGGAATGGTGCCCTTTTCCACAATGACCACGTCCGACAATTTTCCAATCCGCTTGGTGTTATCGTAGGTGCTGAAAATTTCGGCGCCCAGAAGCTCGCTGAGGAAATAGGTTTTGTCCGGCTGCAATTTTTTTTCGGCAACGATACTTTCCATAAGGCATGCTTCTTTCCATTACAAGAGTGTAACGAACTTGTACACGAGCAGTCCAACCAGCACCAGCAGGTATACCCTCAGGCAAAAAAGAGCAATCCGGACCGGCCGGGTGATTTTTATTGAGGGCTTGGAATAGCGTTTATTGATTTCCGATATCTTATAAAAATTACTTTTAAAGAAAAGTTTAATGGCATTGAACATGAGGTCTCCCGGCAACGTTATTTAAACAGATTCGGAAAAAGCGCACTCACGCCGTACAACGTTGACAAAACAATAATAACCGCGACAATGGTCGTACAGGTAATGTTTTGAAAAAGATTGTTTTTGTATTTTTTCCCCATGGTTTTTTCATCGTTCAACAGCAAAATTAAAAAAACAAGGGCCGCCGGCAGGAGCGTTACCGCAATGACCTGCACAAACAGGGTGATAAGCACCAGCGGCGCGCCCGGAATAAGCACGACCGCGCCGGCCGTAACCAGCGCGAAAAAATAACTGAAATAGAACCACGGCGCTTCCTTGACTTTGCGGTTGAGGGAATGCGCCCAGCCGAACACTTCGCCGAAGGCCCAGGAGCTTGCCAAGGAAATGCAGATGGCGCCGAGGAACCCGGCGTCGAACAGGCCGATCGCTACAAACGTGCCCACGTAATTGTTAATGCCCATCAGCTTTTGCGCGGCCTGGGCGGCGCTTTCTATGTTTATCCCATTGAGCACCGTTCCGGTCACGATCACGATAAAAATCGCCACGATAACGGTCATCGCCGATCCGACCAGCGTATCTATTTTGCCCCAGGGAATGTCTTTTTCCTGTAACCCTTTGTCAACAACCGAACTCTGTTGGAAAAAAATCATCCACGGCGCGATCGTGGTGCCGATGTTGGCCATGAGGAAAAAGAAGATTTCGTTATTAAACCCGCCGGGGAAATGCGGAATCATGCCCTGGTTAAGTATGCTGGAAACGGAAGGATGCACCATGAAGGCGCAGGGAATGTAGATAAGGTTCAGGGCGCAAAAAAGAAAGGATATCTTCTCCCATGTCCAGTATCGGCCTTGCCATACCATAAGGCCCATGATCATAATGACCACGATAATGGTAATAATCGGCGGGATGTGAAAAATGCTCATGGCCGCGGTCATGCCGATGAACTCGGTCACGAGCGTTAACCAGTCGGTCAGAATGAGGTCGACGAGCGAAAACCATCCCCAGAATGGCCCGAAGGCGCTAAAGATCGCCTCCGCGTGACCGTGTTTGGTGACCGCTCCGAGGCGGACCGTCATTTCCTGCACATAATAGGCCACCGGAAGCAGGATTATTAAAAACCAGATAAGCCCATAGCCGTATTTTGAGCCCGTCGCCGCGTACGTCGTGATGCCGCCGGCGTCGTTGTCCGCCAGCATAACGATGATTCCTGGGCCGGAAAGGATTAAAAACAACTTCAGCGCTTTGAACGCCTTGCGATATTTATAATACAGGCTGTCGATAAAATTCATGAGCAACGATTCTCCTGCGGCGGGGAGCTTTCATTCCGTTTCAAGAAGCCATAAAAATAACCCATGTGTTTTAAAAAGCAAACGTTATTACCGCTTAAAAACTTCCCGCGGCGTACCGCAGGCGATGATTTTGCCGTTGTCGATATGCAGAACCTTGTTAGATAACCTGAATATTTCCGCAAGATCGTGGCTGACCATTATTGTACAAACGGGAACGCTTTTGATTGTGTGCTCAAGCGCGTTCTGCAAACCGCTGCGCATAACGGGGTCCAGCGCCGAAAGGGCCTCATCCAAAAGCAGCATGCGCGGACGGGCCGCCAGCGCGCGCGCCAGGGCGACGCGCTGCTGCTGCCCGCCGGAGAGTCGGTTTGGGTGGCGCCGGGCAAGTTCACGCAACCCCATCGTTTGCAATAGAGAATCGACGATGCTTTTGTCGTCTCCGCGCCCGAGGCCGTATTCAAGGTTTTTGCGCACCGTCATAAAAGGGAAAAGACCGTAATCCTGAAAAACCAGCCCGGTCTTGCGCTGCTGCGGAGCAATATTAATGCCCTGCTCGGTGTTGAGCCAGCAGACGCCGTTCACGTAAATCCGGCCCTTGTCCGGTTTTGTAAGTCCTGCGAGCATGCGCAGGATGGTTGTTTTGCCGCTGCCGGACTTTCCATACAGGGCAATGAGTTCGCCGTCATTCACGGCAAAATCAATCGATAAATTTATGGGACCCTCGCTGCCGTGCAGCGTGTGCGATAGAGTGCATTCCAGCATCAGCGCACCCTGTGCGGCGGTCCGGATGAAAAGACCGGGATGATATTTACAAGATATACGGTCACGAGAATAACGCACGATACCAGCAACAGCAGCGCCGCATGCGCATGCGCGGCCGGAAAATTAAGCGTTTCCACATAGTCGTAAATGGCCACCGACGCCACCAGGGTTTTACCGGGAATTTTGCCGCCGATCATCAGCACTACGCCGAATTCGCCCATGGTATGCGCAAATGCCATGGCTACGCCCGTTAACAGCGAAGGGCGAATGCTGGGAAGCAGCACCGAAAAAAGGGTGCGCGTCCGGGATTTACCGAGCGTATAGGAAACTTCTTCGAGCGTCGGCGAAAGGTTTTCGAAACCGGCCATGCAGGGGTTAAACATGAGCGGAAGACTGAATAAAACCGAACCGATCACGAGCCCGGCGAACGTAAAAACAAACCGCACGTGCAAAAGCCCTTCGAGCAAATGGCCGATAAAAGAGGACGGCGCCAAGGTCACCAGCAGATAAAAACCCAGCACCGAAGGCGGCAGAATGAGCGGCAGGTTCGCAAGTGTCTTAACGGCTATGCGCACCGGTAAACGGGCGCGCGCCGTTACATAGGCTAATGGAATACATACCATAAAAAGAATCAGGGTCGTAACGGCGGCCAGTTTTAAACTTAAAAAAAAAGGTTAAAAATCATTCAGGGGTCAAGCAACCGTTTAAGGGAGTTGTTAGCCGTATCGTTGCAGGATTTTGCGCGCTTTTTCCGTACATAAGAAACCGTAAAAGTTTTTTGAGGCCTGCGGGTTATTGTCCGCGCCATACTTAAGTATAACCGCCGCCTGCGCGATGGGCGCG
>JAQUMP010000345.1 GCA_028718065.1 Chitinivibrionales bacterium
ATGTGCCGCTCGAACAGATCGGCATCAAGGATATGGTCGTTGATTTTGGATACGAATATAAAACGCTCGACGTTTTTTCCGGCCCTTGGAATTTATCGTTTAGAACAGGATTTTAGCCCGGAACGTACCCCAACCTTAACAACCCAGAGCACAGACATATACCCGGGTGGTATGCCTGTGCTTTTTGTTTATTGCCAAAAGGGGAAAGCGGCCGATGCTAAAAATCGATCACCATCAGGGTAATGTCGTCCGCGGGGCTAACGTTTTTCCCACAAAATGCGCGTTGACGGGCGAGAATTTCATCGCAGGCCTGCTTGGGCGGCAGGTCCAGGGTCTGCAACGCGGCCTCTTGCAGATAATTTAAATCGAACATGTCTTCTTCGTCGTTCTGGGCCTCGGTAAGACCGTCGGTATATAAAACCCAGCGTTCTCGTCCGGTTTTATAGGTAATACTCGCTTCCTTGAGCATCATATCGGGAAAAACGCCCAGGAAAAGCCCGTCGGCTTTTACCTGCAGAACGTTCTTGGTTTCCTTGTCGATAAACAGGGAAGGGCAATGGCCGGCCGAGGTGTAGCGGATGCTCTGGGTTGCAAGATCGACGATGGCGTAAAAGACCGTCACGAAATTATCGGTTTTAATTTCCGTTAAAAATATCCGGTTGATGTGTTCCAGTGTTTTTTGCGGAGAATGTTCGCTGCTGATGGATGTTTTAATGAGCACCTTGACCATGGACATAATCAGCGACGAGCTGATGCCGTGGCCCGAAACGTCGGCCACGATAATGCCGTACAGATCGGGGGCAATCGCGAAGACATCGTAATAATCGCCGCCTACGGCCAGGGCCGGAATGTAGCGCGCGTCGAGCGACAGCCCCTTGATGGAGGGAATATCACGCGGCAGCAACCCCTGCTGGATGGAACGAGCGTGGTCGAGGTCATTGTTGATTTTATTCTGGGCGACTTGCAGGTCGTAATTAACAATATGGAGCTGTTCGTTGGCTTTTTGCAGATTGTCGTTGGCAACCTCCAGGTCGCTGCGGATGCGGAAGTTTTCGATGATGATGCCGGCCTGGTTAATGACGGTGGTCAGCGCCGTAACGTCGTTGCTGACGATCGGGGTGCCTTTGAGGTGGCGGTCCATCCAGAAAACACCCTCGACTTTAAAGCACGGGCATTGCAGGCACCCGAGGCGCTTGTCGTATTCGGAAGTCACCCCCAAAAACTGCGCAGCACCGGTAATGCTCCAGCAGAAGGGGTTATAGCTGCCGTAGGCGGGACAGGCGGTTTTATTGCAGGATTTAACTTCCCAGCATTTGCGCGTGGCTTTGGAGAGCAGTGGAATGACAAGATACCGTTTCGTGGAAAGCGCCTGCGCAAATTTATCGAATTGCGGGTCGGGCGGATCGACGATAATATGACGGTTTAAAAAGATCGCGTCGATGATATCGCCGCCCTCAAACCCCAGCGAAATATTCAGGGGCGCCACGGACTCGTCGGAAACGCCGACCCACACGTGCGGCTTTATGCAAAAATGGGCGCGATCGACATCAAACAGGATCACGCGGTCGAATTCAAGGATTTCGTGCAGGCCGAGCAACACGGTTTTTATGATACTGTCAAGGTCGGTGCAGGAATACATGACGCGCGTTAATTCGTCGATGAGCGACGAAGTCATGAGCTGGTTCTTGAGCAGCGCATTTTCCTGGTTAAGCGAAGCCGAATTAGTCGGAACTTCGCTGGTTTCCTGGAGCGGAGGAATTGAAGTGGTGTTTGGGGAAGTCATGGGAAAAAATTATGTCCTAAAAAAAATCATGTGTTAATTCCCTCATCCCCTTGAGCCCCTTCTCCCGCTTACGGGAGAAGGGGAACCCTAAATGCACAAATTTTATTGTCCCTCTCCCGCATGCGGGAGGGATTAAGGGTGAGGGCGTATAATATCAATATTAATTATACAATAAAAGAATTTCCTGTCCAACTTATTCCTTAAGGGGAAGAATTTCTTCCGGCTCCTGGTCGGCGCGCCAGTTCCACAGGTGCAGGCGCCCCTCTTCCAAGGTCGCGAAATTGCGTTTACGCAGCCAGTTGCCGAGATTGCAATAGGTTTTTTCGCCCCATTGGTAGAGTTCGGCATGGTGGGTATGGGCGAAAATCACGGTGCTCAGGCCCCGGTCGAGAAAGTCTCGCGCCGCGGCGCGGTAGGCGGCGCGCCGCGCCTCCGAAATCCGGGGCGACTGGATCGAGCGGCTTGAACGCGAAAAAAAAGCGGCGACGGGAATGCCGAAATCGGGGTGAAGCATTTTGTAAATTTTCTGGTTTGTCGGGTTGCGCAGCACCCTGCGCAAGATGCGGTATCCTTTGTCAATCGGCAGGACGCCGTCGCCATGGAACAGGCCGATACGGCGACCGTCCCGCTCGAATTCAAAATGGTCCTGGTGCAGGTGAATGCCGATGGCGGAGGACAGAAAATTACCGAGCGCGAAATCGTGATTGCCCGCAATGTAGTGGATTTGGACGCCGTTTTCGACCAGGCGCTTTAATTCGTAGAGGACCGGAAAATAGTACGACCGGATTACGTGCTTATATTCGATCCAGAAATCAAAAAAATCCCCCACGATATAAAGAATTCCGGCAGACCCGCCGACGGCGCGCAGAAATGCAATCAGCTCCTGTTCCCGATTTGCATTTCCCGCAACAGGGGCGCCCAGGTGGGCGTCGGAAATAAAATAAGCTTTTGTCTTAATGGTAAAACCTGAAAGAAAAGAAAAATGAAGGTTAAGCCCGCGTAGACCGCCTATTCAAAAAGGTCCTCGGTGGTATTAAGATCGCTCGCCATGTCGTTAAAATTAGCGGTTTCGTCGAGCTGGTTGCCAAAAGAAAGCTCCCGCATTTCTTCTTCGTCTAAATCGGCATGTTCTACAAATTTTTCATCGACATCGCGTAAAATTTCGTCGGCATCGAATTGTTCGTCAAGCACCATGAAACTATTCCTCCTCAGGTATTTTAAATACCTCCTGTTGCATAGGAGTATTTGCAGTCTGAATTATAATGAATATTATTTGGCTTGTCAATATATTTTTTTTATTCCGGTCAATAACTTTTTTATGCCGTAGAATATACGGGCGAGGGCGGGAAAAAATTTTAAAATGGATGTTTATTTAAAAGCAGGCGTTGGGGGGGCGACTGATTACCGATTGGGTTTTTTGCGGATAATGTCGTCGATTTCCTGCTGGACCTGCGTTTTGTAAAGGACTTCTTCCAGGTCGTGGGCGATCTTTTTGCCTTGCCGGATTATATCGGCCCGTTTTTCCATAAGGGCCAGTTCAAGCTCGCGTTTTTTGTTCTCTTCCTGGCGCATTTTATAAACCAGCATCCCCCGCCCGATCGAAATCCCGAAAACAAGGGCGGCGAGCTCGACGAGGGCAATGATAAGAACTACGGTTGCCATGATTTTTTATAGCCTTTTGCGGCGATTTTAAAACTCAGATAGAATATATCATCGGCAACGCCGCAAAGCAATGGTTTTTAAGCGCGAAAACATTCTTTTTATGTAAAGCAATCTTCAGCCGATCGGAAATTCGTCGGTGTTAAAATTCATGCGCCGCGCCAGGCTGATTAATTGGATCACCAGTTGTTTTTCCTCCGTGGCCGGGGCCACGTTGCGCCGGTACGCTTCGTAGCGTTTTTTAATGGTGTCCTGCAAGCTCGTGTGGAACAGGTCTTCGATTTTGTTTTTAGGGACGCCAAGTCCGAAGCGGTCGTTGGCATTAAGTAAGTAGCGCACCCGGTCGCAGCGCGCGGCCGAAACCTGCTTGGAAAGCGCCCCAAGCTCGTTGAGCAGCAAGGTTTGAAGAAGTTCCCTGCTCTTGGTATAATCGATGGTTATGCCGAATTTATTAGCTTTATGCCAGAGCGAAAGCAGCGCGGAATAAGTGGCTTCTTCCCCGCTGTCGCCGTCAAAGTGCGCCATGGCCTGGTCCCAGGAGGCCGTGAGTACGTAGCGGATCGGACCGGACAAAAAGTCCGGCAGTGGTATCCGTAAATTGCCCAGCGCATCGAGGGACGCGCTGTTTTTGACCAGCCAGGCGGCATAGGTGGTTTGCGTATCCTGCGCCAGTTCACTCAGGTAAAGGGCGGCCAGATGCTCGCGCGCATCGATAAAAATATCGTCCATGGAAAACGGGACCGTTCTGGGATTTTTTCGGATCGCTTCCGGTTTGATTTCGTCCGCGCGCCCAATCCCAAGATCGGAGGCCGCGGCGATCCACCCGCTTTGCGGGATTCCTTTGCGCTGGACGATGCAGGCGCCATAAACACCGCGCTCGCCGGTGGCCTGTTTTTCGATGCCGACGATAAATTTATTGAAGATGGCGGCGCCTTCGGCGATCGCGGCGCTATCGGTGATTGTTACGGCATAGCCATTGTATACAAAATGCGAATTTATTCCGGCGGAGATTATTTTTTCGCAGAGACCGATAAACGTAAGCATCGGCAGGTGGTCGAGCCAGCGCGTGATTTCGCCTTCCACGATGCTCCGCCCGGTTTTGCGCGGCAGGTTGCTTTTAGCGATGGCCAGCCGTTCCAAAAATTCCTCGAGCGCCGCCGCGGCGCGCTGCCGGTCCGGGATGCCGAGCTGCAGGGCCCGCACGGCATAGGAAAGGTTCTGCACGCTTTCGAGGCCGCTGATG
>JAQUMP010000346.1 GCA_028718065.1 Chitinivibrionales bacterium
TATTTTTGCGGGGCAGCCGGCAAAAACGCCCTGGGGGAGTGTAAATTGGAGCGTTACCGAATCCCCGGGTTTTAATGATTTGTCGGCCAGAAAGCTCAAACCGCCGCCGCTTAAGTCCGACATTTTGGCTTCCAGAATTTCGCCGACCTTGAGGCTGCTGGTTTGCGCATCCTGGGTTTTTATCAGGCGCACTTTAACGGGCAGCGATACTTCCATGCGCACATGCTGGCGCAACTGGTTGCGTTTAAGGTCCAGCGTGTGCCAAAACAAGAGGCTCCCCTTTGTAAACGACCCGCCCGCCATGGTCACTGCCACGCCGTAAACGCCGTCGTTCTTGCGCGTAAATATAAAGCGCAGGCCCGCGCCCGGTTCCACGCCGATAAGTTCGTGGCCTTCGGTGGCGAATTCGAGCGTAAAATGGAATTCCGTATTTTCGACGACATGCACCAGCGGTATCAGCGGGATGCGGTTGCTGCGGCCATACAGCGATCCCTGCTGGCCCAGGGCGATATTCCGGGTGGAAACAAGCGGGGTCTCAAACGGTAACGTAAGGTAACCCAGTTTACGGCGCAGGCTGCCGAGGACCGCGTCGTAGTGCGCTTGTTCGTCGGGAGAGCTTGCCCGCTGGCGCAGGCGCGCGATTTCGGTATCGACGCAGCGTTCAAAAAAGGGGAGGGACTGAAAAATAACCTGCGGTTGCAGAGAACGTTCGTGTTTGAGCAAGGCGGTCAGGCGGACCTGTTCCTCGGCGGTAAGCTCCGCGCGCTGCACCTGGTCCAGAAAAAGTTTTTGATCGTCGGCCTGCTGTTCCTTTTGCGCCTTGCGCCGGCCTCTTAAATACAAAAAAAGGATGGGCGTGCACAGGGCCGCCACAAACAGGATCATGCCGATTATTTCGGTCAGTCCAGGGCCTTGCCAGTGCAGATACCCGACGTTAGCATCGTCGTTTAAGTCGGCGTATACGGGCCAAAGCATTCCCGCTGCCGGGAAAAACGGCCAGGCAAAGAGTGGTTTTATGGGCGCGGTCCGTATCCAAAAAAGAATGAGCTTGCCGGCGCGCACTGGGCTTACCATGGTTTTACACTTTTAAAAATCCGGTTGTTTGTTCCACCGAAAACATAATTTAATTTACAGGAATTATTTTTTATACTTTATTATATTACTTATTATTATATAATTACTGTTGTCGGTACAAGTTTTTTTTTAAAGGGCCCACGGAAAGTCAATGAAACGGATTCTGGTCGAAAACATCGGTGACGGCATGCTGCTGGCCAAAGAAGTCCTCGGTCCTTCGGGCAATGTTCTCTTAAACAAGGGCACCGCGGTCAACGCCGCCATGGGACGGCGTCTTAAAAACTGGGGAATCTTATTTGTTTATGTAGAGGGCGAGGAGGAACTGCAAACCGCCCAGGCCGTAGCGCAGCTTTCGCCGGACCAGATCCTGGCGCTGCTGGAAAATAAATTCAGCGCCGTTATCAATAATCCGATCATGAAAAAAATTTTTGCGGCAGTTTACAATTACAAACTTAATAAAGGCCCGCGTTAGAATCATGACATCCCTCAGCTCATTACAGGCGACCATCTCAAAAATCACCACGATCCCAACGTTGCCCACGGTCATCACGCGCATCAGTAAACTCCTGCAAAACCCGCAGACCTCGGCGGAGGAAATCGGCAAGGTCATTACCACCGACCAGGCCCTAACGACCAAGGTGCTCAAGCTGGTTAATTCGGCGTTTTACGGATTTCCGGGCAAGATCGGCACCATCACGCACGCTATTGTGATCCTGGGTTTTTCAACGGTCGCCAACATCGTGCTCACGGCCTCCATTCTCGATGTGTTCCGCCGCAAAAGCAACGAAGGGGCCGCCTTTGACATGGAAAAATTCTGGCTCCATTCCATTGCTACCGGGGCGGCGGCCCAGGCCATTGCAAAATTCATAGGATCGTCCCAGAAAGAAGAATGCTTTATCGCCGGGCTCATCCACGACATCGGCAAAATTATCCTTTGTCAATATCAACCCGCGGCCTTCGACCAGGTACTGCAAGACGCGCAACAGAAGCAGATCCTGTTTTACGAGAGCGAAAAGGCGCAGTTCGATGTAACCCACCAGGAGATCGGCGGCATGCTTGCCGAACACTGGAACCTGCCCGCCGCCCTCACCGCGGCCATCAAGTACCACCATATACCCTCCACATCGCGGGATTTTTTCAGCGTTACGGCTATTGTGCATTGCGCCGATATTTTTGTCCGCGCCATGGATGTGGGCAACGGCGGCGAC
Source organism: Chitinivibrionales bacterium (assembly GCA_028718065.1). Classification (GTDB taxonomy): domain Bacteria; phylum Fibrobacterota; class Chitinivibrionia; order Chitinivibrionales; family FEN-1185; genus JAQUMP01. The sequence continues at coordinate 2,283 of JAQUMP010000346.1, forward strand.
GAAAAAATTCCCTGTATGGCCGAAGTGGCCTGGAATAACCTCGGTCTCGAAAATGTCCCGCTGCCCACCTTGATCGAGAAAATCAACGACGAAATCGAGCGCTCGACCGTTTTTCTGCAGATGATAAACTAAGCCCGACATGCCGTTTTTGCGACAATTTGGCCAAATCGCAGAGTTTTCTTGCTATTTTTAGAAAATTTGATTATCTTAATTCATTCGAATTGCTGCTGTTTGGCAAAATTGCAAAAAAAAACGAACGTCTGTCTAATATTTACCTAACGTAATTGCCGTAGTTTATAGGGTCCAATAAAATAGCCGGACGGGCTAAATCTATTCGTTCGGCTTCGCGAGGCATGTTTACATCTTATAAAGGATACTAAATTATGTCTGCAAAGCAAAAAATAATGACCGGTTTTTTAAGTTTTGCGATGCTTATTGCCGTCACCCAGATTGCACGAGTTTTAAACCCTGCCATAATGCTTGTCCCGCTTGCTCTCTTTGGTTGTGGGGTCGCAGCTTTTTTGGGAATCGGCTGGATCAAATTTGAAAAACGCTGAGAGCGTTTTTCTTTTTGAAACCAAGGCAAAAAGAAAAATGTTGTTGCCTTCAAGCCGGATGGGGACCTTAGCGGCGATCAGCTATTTTATCGGACCCGCAGGAATTTCCCCTGATTTATTTTAATCGTTCATTTTTTAATAATGTGCTCCTCCCCTTTTTGCACGGGAAATCAGCGTGCCATCCAAGGATAATTCCATGAAAAAAATAGTGTTCAAATTCGCGATCGGGAGTTTATTCTGCTTATTGGCGGGCTGTTCCACGGGATTCACCCTGTCGGCGGAAAAGTGTTATAAAAAAGGCAGGGAAAAAGCTCAAGAGAATAAAATGGCCCTTGCCTACAAATACTTCGACGCCGCGACTAAAAAAGATCCTAAAAACGTTCAATATCAGTGGGCCGCCGCAACGACCGCGCCTAATCAGAATGCGGCCTTTGTTCATACCGAGGCGGCATGGAAAATCGGGCTAAAGCGGCCCGATGTTCTTCTGGCCTTAAGCCGGCTCTCTTTTCACACCGAAAAACGAAAGGCGCTGGAATACGCCCTGAATCTTTATGCGGAAATGCCCGATAGCTTTCGCACGCCCCTGTTTCGCAGTCAAATTTTTTATAATTATGAGGAATGGGATTCGTGTCTTGCGATTATTCTGCCCCTGTTTGCGCAGAGCCCGACCAAGGCGCTTGTCACCGCGATAGCCTCGGTCTACGGGAGCAAGGGGGACCGGGAAAAAAGCAGGTCGTTTCTGCAGGATTGCCGCAAACGCAACCTGCTCGACGGCAACGGCTATGTTATGCTCGCCTCTTTGGCGGCGCCCGTTTACCGGTTTAGAACCATCGACAGCCTCTTTGCCGAAGCAAAACAGAATGGCCTTTACAATAAAGATATCGCCATGGAATATTCCGGTTTTCTGGTGGCGCAGGATCGCCTTGACGAAGCGGAAAAAATACTCGACGAGCTCAAGGCGCCCCCGGCCGGGGAACAAAATACGCTTTTAAACCATCGCGCCCGGGTCGGCCTGGTATTTATTTACGCCGGGCAGGGCCGGCGCGACAAGATCGTATCCCTGATGCAAACCGTATCCGGGAAAACCCCGTCCCAAAAAGCCGAATACGCACTGGACAAGGCCATGCTCGATTTGTTCGCCGACAGTACGCAGGCCTTCGAAGAACTTCGCGAAGCAGCGCGGAAATTACCGGAAAACCCCCTTATTCAGCTCGTTTTGGCCCGCGAGAACGCCAAACATAAAAATTACAAGGAGGCCGTGGCGCTCTATAAAAAATTACCCGGCATTTTTATTTATTCGCCCCGCATCATGATCGAGCTTGCCAACGCGCTTTCACTCTGCGGCAACGACGACGAGGCCCTGGCATATATTAATGCGTTGCACGGCCACGGGCTTTTTACCCGCCCTTCGCTGGAACTTTTCAGGAACATTTCCTTTAAAAAGCACCTCATCGAAAAAAGTCTCGCCGCGCAAAAGCTGCTCGAACAAAAATACAGCGGCGATGCGGGAATCCTCTGGACCGGCGTCGCCCTGGCCTTGCAAATGGGGAAAACGGATTCGGCGCTTGCCCTGGCAACCGTTTTATGCAAAAAATATCCCGACGAAAAACAATTTGAGATGGGCCGGATTTCCCTGTATCTTATTAAAAAAGATTATGAACGGGTGCTGGCGGAGTGCGCACGGAGCAGCGCGCCGGCATCGCTTCTGGCGCCCCTGCAGGCGCGCGCCTATCGTCAACTGGGCAAAAACAATCTCGCCGACAGCGCCTATGCCCGGGGGCTGGCCGACAAGAAAACGCCGGGGCTCATGCTT
>JAQUMP010000347.1 GCA_028718065.1 Chitinivibrionales bacterium
GGGCAAGGGACGAATTTGTTCACGATGGGCAACGGGCGGGCGATAATCGACGGCGAAAATATGCGGTCGTTCGGGTTTTATTCGGGCGACAAGCCCGTTGCCAATATTGTCATTGCCGATTTTGAAATCCGCAATATGAAATATACCGGCGTGGCCTGGGCGGGCGGGTCGGCCATAAAAATCGACGACGCCGCCGCCGTTACCGTCGCCCATTGTTACCTGCACGAGATCGGCTATTGGAAAAATGACGGATCGGTCGTGCCCGCCGGCAGCGGCATAAATTTGATACGGCCCGTTCATTGCACGATCGCGGATTGCGAGGTGACTAAAACCGGTCTGGCCGGAATTCAGCTTGACGGCGCGGTAGCCTGCACGGTCGCGCGCAATGACGTCCACGATTACATTACCTGGGGCATCGATCTGGGCGGCGACTATAATTTATGCACCGAAAATGTTATCGGCGATAATAGCATCCACGATTTATATCAGTACGACGCCGGATATTACGGCGGCGCGGGCGATCCGCCGCACACCGATTATGTTTTTATCCGTAAAGGCGGCGCCGAGAGCCGGCGTCCGCTTAAAAACATCGTGGAGGGGAACCTGTTTTACAATAATGCCGCCTTCAAGGAATTCGGCGGAACGGCCATGCTTTTTCTTTCTTACGCCGACAGCACCATCGTCCGGCGTAATGTTTTTATAAACGCCCACGGTTATTACGCGGTCTTTTTCGGCTGGACCTCGCGCGGCACGGATTTTTCCTATAACACCATCTATTCGCCCCGCACGGGCGCCGTGCGTCTGGAAACCGGCGGGAACAATGATATCAATCATAATATTTTTATTTGCGCTTCGCAGGGCATCGGCTATCAGGATAGCGCGGACGAAAAGAATTTACAGATAGATTATAATCTGTATACCATGCCGGCCGATAACAAATCGTTCGCCCAAGCGGCCCCCTTTACGGGATGGAGCTTTACAGCATGGCAGGCGCGCGGTTTTGATACGCATAGCGCCTTGTTGCCCGAAGTCGCGCAATACGGGTTTGTTTCGCTGCGCGGCTACCCGCGGCAATGCCGGACCATGAATTTAGAACGCGCCCCCGGCGGCGCTCACCCCGATGCCGGTGCATGGGGGAAAAAGAGGGTGGAGTGATTATGATTGAATGGGCTTTTAATATTGCAAGCCGGATCTGGACGCGGATTTACACCGCGGTGCTTGCCGCGGGCTTTTACCGGATCGGTTGCTGCTCGGTGGTTGTTCCCCCCCTGCGATTCAGCAATCTGCGCTCTATTCAGATCGGCAACAACGTTACGATTCAAAGCGATTGCTGGCTGCAGGTTGTCCGCGACGGACGCACAAAGGCGGATGACCCGAAACTTATTATAAAAGACCATGCTGAGATCGGCATGGGCGCCTCCATATCCGCGGCAAAAAAGATCGTCATCGAGGAGCACGTATTGCTCGCAAGGAACGTTTATATTTCCGATCATGGGCACGAATTTGAAGATATTACACGTCCCATTTCCGAGCAGGGCATCCGTAAAGCAACGGAAGTGCGCATCGGCGCCCAAACCTGGATCGGACAGAACGCCGTTATTCTTCCCGGCGCCTCGATCGGCAAACACTGTATTATCGGCGCCAATGCCGTGGTAAACGGCGTCATCCCCGATTATTCGGTGGTGGCCGGCGCCCCGGCCAGAATCGTCAAGCGCTACGATGCGCAGGCGAAAGCCTGGGTGGCGGTCGGCCACCCATGAATAAAACCGCGGCAAACTTTGTTTATTTTTCCAGTGCGGTCGTTATTGTCAAGGTCCTGGGCGCCGTCACCACGTTTGCGGTCGCCAAATTCATGGCGCCCGCCGATTACGGCGTGTGGGTGACCCTGCTGATTATTGGTTCCTATTCGTCAATTCTCTGCTTCGGCACCGTGGAAGCGCTCGTTAAACTTTACCCCTATTATACCGGAAAAAATGAGTTCCAAAAAGCGGGGGAAGTTGAATCGGGCGTGCTCGGTTCTATTTTTTTGGCCGCGCTACTTCTCGTTGCGGCCGGCTTTGCCGTACCGCTCCTGGCGCGAACGCCGGTTATAACAAGCTTGCGCCCCGTGATCTGGCTCGTGGTCTTTGCCGCCGCGCTCGGAGTTTTCTCGGCCTTTTATTATTACCGTTTTACCGCGCACCAGGATTTTAAGTCCGTCAGTTTTATCGACGCCCTGCGGTCCGTAACAATTTTTATTTTAATCGTCCCGCTCACCTGGCTGTGGGGTCTTATGGGGGCCGCCATTGCCACCCTTATAGATGAACTGGTTATCCTCTGGTATTCTTATAGTGTCAATAAGCGTTCCCTGGGGGGCGTAAAAGTCGGTTTTAAAGCCGAAACCCTCCGCACCCTGATCGCCGTGGGTTTTCCCATTACCATAATCTGGTGGACCTATATGTTCCTGACTTCCGTGGACCGGCTTTTATCCATGGCGCTCCTCGGTAAAAGCGCCACGGGGTATTATGGCCTGGGCGTGAGCATCGTATCGTCGCTGGTGCTCATTCCCATGGTGCTGGGGCGGATACTCTATCCAAAAGTAAACGAGGAGATCGGCAAAAACACCGATCCGGCGCGTTTAAAGCTGTATGTGATCGTGCCGGCCCAGGCGCTGGGGCTTATTCTGCCGCTTTTAATCGGCACGCTCGTGATCGTTACGCCGGATATTTACCGCCTCTTTTTCCCCAAATACCTGCCGGGGATATTTTCGGCGCAGATCCTGATGCTGGGCGCCTATTTTATATGCCTGGTCCGTACCGGCGTCAACTACCTGGTGGCGATTGACAAACAAAATAACGTTCTCGGCATGGTCATGCTGAGCCTTATGGTAAATGTGGCGCTCAGCGTTGTTTTAGTAAAGATGGGTTTGAATATCGAGGGGATTTCCCTCGGCACGGCCGTTTCGGGGCTGGTGCTTTCGACCGTGCTGTGGAAATCGGTTTTTAAAAATCTGGGTTATACGGCGGCCGCCCAATACCGCGAATTGTTCTTTTTATATCAGCCGTTTTTTATCGGCGCCATGCTGCTGGGCGGGTTTTTCGGCGTTTCCCGCGCCGCGCCCGGCTTTGACGCCCCCGTGCCGCACCTCCTGGCGGCGCTTCTTTTTATCGTGCTTTACGGCGGGGCGCTGTTTTTTATTCCTCCTTTAAATTCATGGAACCGTGATTTGATAAATCGAGTAAAACATACTATGCTTCCGGTGCGCGCCGCTTAAAGGGTCTTTCCCATTCAGCTTTGGGCCTTGTGCTTGATAAATGCGCCGCTGTTGAATTCATCAAAAGCAATTTGAAGTTCCTGCCGCGTGTTCATGACGATCGGTCCGTACCAGGCCACGGGTTCGCCGATCGGCTTACCGGAGACCAGCAGAAAGCGCACCGGGTCTTTTTCGGTGGTTATGCTCAACTGTTTGCCGTCGTCAAAAAGCGCCAGGGTGCCGTTGCTTAAATGGGGGTCTTGCTTAAAGTCGAAATAATTGGCGCCTTCCAGCTCATAGGAAAACGGGTCCTTTCCCTTGCAAAAGAGCGCGTTGCCTTCAATGACATAGGCGAACACCGTGTGGCCGGCGACGGTCGCATGCGTAAATTCCGAGCCCGCCGGTAGCGTTATGTCAAGGTACTGCGGGTCGGTAACGATGTCTTGCACGGGCCCGACCGTGCCGTTTACGTTGCCCGCAATTACTTTAATGGTTGCGCCGCCGGCAACCGTAACGGCCGGGATCTCGCTCGCCAGCAGTCCGCGGTAGCGCGGGTCCATCATTTTATGGGAGGCCGGAAGGTTTGCCCAGAGTTGAAAACCGTACATGCGGCCCTTTGAATCGCCCTTGGGCATTTCCTGGTGGATAATGCCGCTGCCGGCCGTCATCCACTGCACGTCGCCGGAGCCGATCACGCCTTTGTTTCCCATACTGTCGCCGTGCTCAACGTCACCGGCAAGAACGTAGGTAATGGTTTCGATCCCGCGGTGCGGGTGCCAGGGAAAACCTTTTAGAAAATGGCGCGGTTCGTCGGAGCGAAAATCGTCGAGCAGCAGGAATGGATCAAAGAGCGGCACTTCGCTGTTGCCGAATGCCCGATGCAAATGCACCCCCGCGCCTTCGATGGTGGGTTTGCTTCTGAAAACTTTTTTGATTTTTCTGGTTTTTGTCATTTTTATCGCCTCCTATTTTGTCTCTAAAAATAAGAAGCGAGAATTATGCCAGAAATGTTCGGAGGAAGGCGTAATTAAGTTTAAATTTCGTAGGGCGTTAAATTTATATGGGGCGCCATAAGATCAAAATCCCGATCATTGTGGATGATTTCAAGATTATTTTCGGCACAAAAGGTCCCGATAATAACATCGATGGTTTTGCGGATGGTAATTCCTTTGGTCCGAAGCAGGCGATAATTGCCTGCGGCTTTTTCCGCTATCCGGAATCCCACCATTTCGTAGTGCGGGAGCGAAAGAAGAAGCGCGGATATCTCCGCATGCTCGGACTTATTGCGAATCCCTTGAATAATTTCGCAAAAGATGAGATCACCGATGCCGACCAAGTCATGCTCCAGACAATGTTCCACTTTTTTAACGACTTCGGAGGTACCGTTTCTGAAAAAATCAATCCAGGCCG
>JAQUMP010000348.1 GCA_028718065.1 Chitinivibrionales bacterium
GAATTGCATACCTTTAATCAAGTCACAGATTCCGTTTTCATGTCCGGTTGGCTTAAAACCGGTCAGCAGGCGGACAATTACCTCCATATGATTTTTTACCAGGATAACCATATTGATCCTCTTACGTTATTCGGGACACAGCCGGGATGGAATATTTGGGACGAAAACAATATTGTGCGGTCGTTCTGGGGTTGGCCTGAATCGGAATGGGCCTCGGACTTTGCCGATGGGAACTGGCATTACTATGTTTTCATGTATGACTATGCCGGTGGCGGAAGGGTTTATAGGGACGGTATTTTATACAAGTCCGATCCGAGCATGCATAAATACTGCAATTCATCCGGCACATCGGCCTTTGGAATCGGCAATGATGGCAATGGTAATGTAGCTTGCCCTGGGACTTATGACGAGGTTGTTCTTGGCAAAAAGATCCGCAGCGCGGACTGGATCAAGTTATGCTTTGAAAACCAGAAAACCAATCAGACGCTGGTTGAAAAACACCTTGATTATGCTGCGTCGCAATGGGAAGAAATCAATACGCCTTTTGAATGGAACGTTACGAACGCTTTCGCAGTTACCGGAATGAACGGCTCGAACCTTTTTGCCGGCACCCGGTACGCTGGCGTCTATCGTTCTATTGACAATGGCGAAAACTGGACGCAAGTTAATAGTGGATTGACAAGCGGTGATGTTCGGGCATTTGCCGTTATTGGGGATCGTCTTTTTGCAGGCGCCCAGAGCGGGGGTGTTTTTGTTTCCACGAACAATGGCGCAAGCTGGAATACTGCCAGTAACGGTTTACCCCCCTATGGCAGTTTTCGAGCGTTTGGGGTGAGCGGGACAAGTATATTTGTTGGCACTTATTATAATGGAATTTATAGGTCCACCAACAGTGGCGCAAGCTGGACGGCTCTGGACAATAACGGGTTGCCTGTTGGATGCGCCGTCTACGCCTTTGCGGTGGACGGTGTGAATATTTATGCCGGCACATTCGGCCAAGGTGTTTATCGCTCCTCGGATAACGGCGCAAACTGGACGCCTGTTAATACCGGATTGTCATATCACCTTTATATTAATTCGCTTGCAGCTATCGGCAGGAATATCTTTGTCGGTACAAATTCCGGCGGAGTCTTTCTTTCACACGACAATGGCGCAAACTGGATTTCGGTTGCTAACGGCATGACGAGTACCTATATCAATGCCCTGGTCACTAGTGGAACAACTCTTTTTGCGGCGACGGATATCGGCTACCCGGCGGGCGTTTTCATGACTAATGATTTTGGCGCAAACTGGAGCCCTCTTAATACCGGAATGTACAACAACACAGCCATAAATGCCCTCGCGGTGATGTCTGGAAGGAATGTTTTTGCCAGTACCACTAATGGCCATATTTACCGGATTTCTCCCTGATAGATAAGCATGCAAAAATCCTAAGAATTTGTTTGGGCTATTATGGCGGTCGTTATAATAATCGCTGGCTTGTTATTATTGCTATTGTCAATCATTCTTTTTAATCCCGCCTCGATTACCTTTGCCGGGAAATACCAAAACAATATTCCTCCCGCGGCTTCCCTGGTTGTTTCCTGGATGCCGTTTAAGGTTTATTATAATCTGCAAACAAAAGCATTCGATGTCTTTGTTGCGGGAATAAAGCTAAAAAAACTTGTCAAAGGCGATTCCGACAGCGGTGATTCCGAAAAAAAAACTCCCTTGAATCCCGAAAAAATCCCCGACCCCGATACTAAAAACCCTTCCGATTCCGGTTTGATGGATCAACCGTTTGTTAAAAGCGCAGATGTAAAGGCGACGGCCGCGCCAAGCAAAAAGGAAGCCCCGGCTCCGGAACCGGCTTTTTTAAAATCCGAAACCTCCGATGGGGGAAAAAAGATCGGTCTGCTTGCAAGAATCCAAAATAAGCTCGGTGAGTTAAAAAAAAACAGGCTCATTTTTTTTGGGGTAAATAAAAAATGGCGCGGAAAAATCCTGCGCTGGCTCTGGCGGGTGCTAAAATCGTTTCGGGCCTGTATAAGAATAACCCATGTTTCCGGACGTCTGCGCGCCAACAACGAAGATCCGGCTTTAACCGGCATGCTCTATGGCTATTGGCATAGCCTTTCCCGCGCACTGGCATACCGGAAAAAATCTCGTGTTAAAATCAGCTTTGAGCCCGTGTTTAACGAGGATATCTTTATGGCGGAGGGCTCTTTGCGGCTGTCAACTTCTATTGGCCGGCTTTTATGGCCCTTTGCGTTTGCCGTAGTTACCTTCCCCCTTATTTGCACCCTGACTACTTTCCTGGCAGCGCGAAAAAACTCGCGAACATAACAAGCGGCATTTCAAATAAAAAAGGAAGCGGGTGGTTCGACCGCCTCCTTTTTTCAAATGAACCTAAACGCGACTATTTAAGCAACTGCAACACACTCTGCGGGAGCGCATTGGCCTGGGCCAACATCGCCGTACCCGATTGAGTGAGGATCTGGTTGCGGGTATATTTAGCCGTTTCCGAAGCAAAATCAACGTCACGGATCAGCGATTCCGCCGATTGCTGGTTGGTATTGCTGATGTTAAGGTTGTTGATCGCGTGATCCAGACGATTGATAAAGGCGCCCATGTTGGAACGCATGGTGTTGACGCTGTTGATCGCGCTATCAAGCGAAGATATCGAATTGGCGGCATGAGACTGGTCGGTGAGCGAAAGCAAGGAGACGCCGATTGCCGCTGCCGTTAAGGTGTCGATTGATATCGTTATCGAATCGAACCCGCGGGTATGGTTGGCATCGATCCACAGCGAAGAACCACCCCCTGCCACGCCGCTAAAACCAAAGCGGCTGGAGACCGTTGAAAGCAAATCCTGCTTGTTGTAGTTGGTCACCGTAGAAATACGGTCTATTTCAGAGCTGAGCGCCTGAAATTCCTGGTTGGTATAGGAACGTTCGACACTGGTTAAGGTATCGTTGGACGACTGGATGGAAAGTTCGCGCATGCGCTGCAGGATGGCAGAAATTTCGTTGGCGGCGCCTTCGGCAATGGTTATGGCGGCGATTCCGTCCTGGGCATTCTTGGCTGCCTGGGTGGTGCCATTGACCTGGGTGCGCAGATTTTCGGAAACACCGAGACCGGCCGCGTCGTCGCTCGCGCGGTTTATACGCAAGCCCGTTGAAAGCCGTTCCAGCGATGATGCCATCTGCTGGCCAACCGTATAGAGAGAACTCTGGGTAATCATCGAAGAGATGTTATGATTGATGCGCATTAAAAACCTCCTTGTTGCGATGATACGCTATGCGTTAAATGTATCATCTGTAGTGATTCTATGGGCATCCGTGCCGCATATTTTTTTTGATCCGATTACAAAAACCTAAAATTTTTTCCTGTCTTGATAATTATTCGCCCGCCTCCTTTCAATAATTATCATTAGGACTTAAACACCCGTGAATTAAGTGGATATACAATGTCCTATTCAGTTTATCGGCCGATTTGGGGAGGACTTTAATTTTTTTTCATGAAAAGCAGTGATTTTTGATTTTCAACGATACTTTTCCAATCCGTAAACGGGCTCATGGCGCCCTCATGCAGGTGGGTTGCAATGCCGGGAATCGGCGAAACGCAGATACAACGCGCTCTACCGGGGAAGTTTCCAAAAAGTGCGCGGCTTAAATAGCCGTCGTTGGCGCCATGGGCGGATTTTGCTAAAATAGGAAAGTATTTCTTGAACGTTGACACCGAACATAAAAAGGTAAAAGTTACATTGCTGATCTGGCGCCAATGACAATAATTCGAAAGAAAAATCAGCGAAGGTTTAACTTTGCCGGGACCATACCGGTCGGGGTAATCGGTGGGATGGATAAGCAGCGGCATGGAGGCCACGCGCTCCCCCAGCAGGCGACGGACCCTTTTTGAGCGCCGCAAACGCATGATGGCGCTTCGATTGACAATAAGATCGTCGACCCCGGCGAAGGTTTGAGGACCGCTATGCAAATAGTCGTCTTCGCAAAAGTAGACCCAGGCGTTGTCCGGAAAAGTATGCGCCAGTTTAAAACTTTCTAAAAGCGAGGCGTCGTTGCCCATTTTTTTATTAATAATGGTGACCGGATAGCCTTTAAAAAAACCAAGCATTTCTTCGGAAAGATCGTCGCCGAGAATATGGAGGGCATGCGGCGCGTTCTTTACCGATTCGTAAACACTGGCAAAACAGAGCTTGATTAATGTTTTTTTGTCAAGCCCAAAGGGGCGCGGCGATTTGTGGATCGTGGCGACCTTGTCGCAGGTCCGGAAGATGATATGATAGTTCGGACGATCGTTTTCTTGTTTCATAAAGTTCCAGGGTAATTAATTTTTTTTAAGGTTCGGGAATTGCCTGCATTTCGGAGAGTATTTTTACGCAGGCTTGCCATACCCGCGCCGGAGCGATACTCGATGTCGGCCGGCCTTCGGCGGCCCAGATATTTTTTTGCGGAATCCCAAACGGGAGCCAGAACGGCGTGGTGGAGAGCGTTGTGCATAAGTCAATCACCGGAACATTAACCGCCGCCGCGGCATGGATGATGGCGGTATCGGGCGAAATCAGCAGCATGGCGCGTTCCACCAGGGCGCGAATTTGCAGATAATCCTCGGCTTTAGGGTACAAATGCGTTTGC
>JAQUMP010000349.1 GCA_028718065.1 Chitinivibrionales bacterium
TACCGGTTGTAAATGACGCCCCGCCGGTCAAGACGCCGGTGTCATTATTGCCGGAACCGTCGATGGCGATTGTCCCGCTCGTTTCATTAAAACTCCAGTAACCTTCCGGTCCTGAATTTGACGAAACGGTAATGGCGCCGGTCGCCGTTTTGCCGCCATCCTGGGTTGTCGCCGTAATGGTCGCGCTTCCAGCCGCAACACCGGTAACAAGACCTCCGATGCTTACGGTGGCTATGGCCGTATTGCTCGAACTCCAGGTTACGTCCTGGTTGCTTGCATCGGAGGGTGTTATTGCGGCCGTTAATTGACGGGCAACGCCGGTGTTTAATTTTAACGACGCCGGGCCAACGCTTACGCCCATTACGGGTACGTTGACTGTAGGAAGAACGTTGGTGTATTTGTTCATCGCCGTTACCACGTTCCAAATCGTCTGCTGCATGAGCAGCACGTCGTGCGCATCGATTGCCGTTACGTTCGTGTACCCGGCACCGATGGTATTCCCGAAAATGTCGTTCTGCAGGCCGACGGGGGATTTCCGGAAAATCGTTGCGTACGCGGTCCAGGCGGCCACATTCTGGCCCGCGGAGTTGCAATGATAATCATCGCGGTGGAGCTGGTTGATGGTGGTAAAATTGTCGAAATCCCCTTTTTGCATCATCGAATCCAATTTAAAAAAGACTTCACCAACCGGAATCACGCACACCCCGGGATTAGTCATGCGCACCCGGTCGCAGAACAGGGCGATGACGTCGCGGGAGAGCGCCATGGGTGTGTTGTCCGGCGCCGACTGGTTTATCGTGGCGGCGGTATAGGTGCGGCTGAAAAAGGTAAGATCACCGGCAAAGGTCCGGTCCCACGGGGCATAAATAAAAAAGCGGGTGGATGCGTTGGCCGAATTCTTTTTGGCTGTGTCGATAATACCGTTGACGGCATTGATATTGTCGATCAGCCAATTGCGGCCTTGAGTTCCCGCCTCATTCTGCGGATAAGGTTGCATGGTGATTATGTCCCAACGGTTCCCCGGTACGGCGGTGGTCCAGGGAGTGGAGGCGGGCAGTGTCGCCGCATAAACATTAGGGTTGCTATACAGGTAATCCAGAGAAGTGGAGGGATTAAAAATCCATCCATCGGCATAGCCGTTGCCCAGCGTTGCCTCGTAACGCGTTGCGACATTCGGGAAATCGGTCATCAGGTCCTGAGTCAGGGAATTGCCGATGTGGTAGGTTGCGAAGGTCCCGGCAACGGCGGAAACGGCCGTCGCGGCAAGGGCCGCCGGGGACAAAATAAACGCCGGTGTCATCAATGCAAAGACAAGTTTTTTTGTAAGGGGCATTAAAAAAACCTCTTTGCAAAAAAATTCCTATGGGTATAATTCCCCGCAGCTTTCTGCGGGGAATTTCATGAGGCCCTCCAAGCATCACGGCACTTCGCCCTGCTGATACGCGAAGGGATGGCCGGGCACCGGATCGCTGGCCGCGCCGAACTTTACGGGTTCGGAAAAATCGTGCGTCTGGTCCTGGTGATAGGTATACGTCAAGACGCTCTTGCCGGTAAAGTCCACCACATGCACGAAGTAGCGGGCGTTTATCTGTTGGTCGAAAGAATTCTCGGCCATGACCGGGTCTTGCATTCGGCTGTCGCGCAGAACGTACAATTGGTCCCCGTTTGACTTAAGGGCGTAGATGGATTTGTCGCCCCGGCAATTAATCCACAGATCGTTTTTGTAAACGCCGCCTTCCCCGTGCGTTATAAACGTGGGGTTTTTGCCGATGGTTATGGTTTTGTAAAGCGCCGGCGGGGTCGCCGCGGCTTCCGTGTTTAAACCGCCGACGGTGTACATCAGGAGCCTGCCGTCCATGGTCGCCACGTAGGCATAACCGCCTCCGAAGGCATTCATCGATTGGCGCCAACGGTCCCACGGGCCCCAGACCGCGGAACAATAATAACAGGTAAAAAAGGCGCAATTGCCCGCGCTCAGGCCCGCGGCCACGGCCGTGGGGGACGGAACATCGATGGTGGAGGCGACAACCGGCTTTTGCGCCGGGCGATAATCAAATGTAAAGGGCCACTGGTTGGCTGCGGCGCCTGCATTCTTGGTGGAATCATAGCGCGCCTGCGTGGTAAAGTACATGGTCCGGTAATACTGCAAGAGCGGCTGCAGGTCTACAAATACCACCTTGTTCTCGCTCCGTGAAGCGACCATGACATATCCCGCATGGGCGGTAACCTTGTAATTTGGATAAATGCTCTGGTCGCCGGCGTACCAGGTGTCGCGTTCGCTCTGGTTGTCAAGGAGCGTCTCGACGTTTTGATTGGTGTTAACGCCGTTCTCGCGGCCGCAATGAACCCATCCGATATCGGTTCCGGCCTCGATCGCCGTGGGCGCGGCAATCGGCAGGTCGATATAACCCAAAAGCTTGAGCCCTTTTATGCTGGGCCAGTTAGGCACTCCCCACATATAAGAACCGGTCCCCATCATATTATAATAGCCGCCGCCTGCCCCGCCGTCGAGCCATGACCGGCGCACCCGGCCATTCACGGCTAAAACCGCCACCTGGCCGATATGGTTGGTAACGTCCCAGACCGCGGCCAGCACAAACTCCCCGCCGGGCGTTTCGGCCAGGGCCATGGGCACTTTGCCCGCGGGCAGTTTAACGGAAGGGAACACGTTCCCGGTTACGGAATAATTCCAGGGGATGCTGCGGTTATCCATTTGGAAAGCGCTCACGTCAACGGGAAATGTACCGATCAAACCGTTCTGAAAAGATACGAACTCCGTGATCCCGCAGCCCATGCCGATCGGGTAGGCGATCGCGGTGGGTTTTTTGGGCGCGTTCCAATCGGGCTGGCTGAGTTCGGGCGGGACCGGAAAAGTGTAAAGAACGTCGCCGCGATAATTCTGCCAATAGACCTTGGCCCAGACGCCTTGCGTTGTGGCATATCCGGGATCATCGTAGCTGGTCACGCGATAACCGTCACGGGGCGGATTCGTTACGGAATAATCAAAGGATTCTCCGTTTGCCGCCGTAATCACGCCGGCATTGTTCGGATCGTCGGCGGCGTACAGGAGCTGCCCGGCTTGACAATACCAACCATTGCCCCAATTCCGCCACGCGCCTACGCCCAGGCTCGGTTGTCTGCCGTTGGGTCCCTGCCAGCCGTCCGCGTCTCCCACCAAGTCAAGCGTGGGGAACGATTCCGCCTGCGGATGGTAGTAGGCGTATTTGGGGCCAAGCAGGTAATCCCGCTGCGCCGAATCGCCCGCATGCGCGGCGACACTTTCGTATTGCGTCCAGTTAATGCTCCCGTCGCCGTTAAGAATTTGCTCCGTCCAGACGCTTGCGCCCGTTTTAAAAAAACGCACGCTGTCCAACGGAGCCTGATAGCCGGAAAGGGTGACGGTTCTGGTTTGATAGCCTGATTTGCTGATTACGATACTGTCAATGGCAGCCGCAAGGGTTTTTGCCAAGGCGCCGTTGTTTTGGACCGCAAAATTCAGCGATACCTCATTTTTACCGCCGATGGTTATAAGTTTACGGACGATGCTCGTTCCGCCTGCGTTGACACGCAGGAAAAAAGCGCCCGAACCGGCCAGGGACGGCAGGACGTACGCCTGGCTGCCGCGGTCGGCGCCTTTAAGGGTTTCCCGGAAAAGGCATCTTCCGCGCGCGTCAAAAAATTCCACCACGGCATTTTTAAGAAAGCCGGAACCATTGACAATCCGTAAAAAGCCGTCCCGAATGGTAATGTTGTCCGCCCTGAACGAGCGGGGCGCATTTTCCTTAAAAGCCGCAGTGCTGTTCTGAAAGCCGAAAAGGCCCTGCGCATTAGTTGTGGTGGTCAGGGTTTTCCCCACCAAGGTAGCTGTTGCACCCTGGACCGGAGCCAGGGTTTGCGCGTCGATGAGCGTGCCGCTGATCGAAATCGTCTGGGCGGACAATCCGAGGGATGCAAGCAAAATCGTAAAGACCGCTATAGCACCAGTGTACGTTCGCATAAAACAACTCCTTTTAAGAAATATTTTCGTTTAACAATACAATTTGCATGCTTGAGAAGTTTGAGGAAAAACGCCGATATTTTAAACGGACATCACTAATATATTGAAATAAGCCGTGCCGGACAACCCGTTATTAATTAATATTATTAATATTAATGTAATATTGTAATATCAGGCTAATGCCTATTGTATGTTTTAAATCTATCGGTTTACAATAATTTGTTCTTTCTTTACAAAATCCCCGGCCCGCAGTTCCCGGACGCCGGCGTGTCCTACCACCCACATGATGGCGGTTTTTTTAGCCTGCGGCCCGAAAGTCCAGTTGCTCTGCGGGTAACAATTGTATTGCCTGTAGGCGGCAGTAAAGAAACAGAAAGCCGCAAAAGCGGGAACCAACCAATGTTTCTTCATGCCTTCTCTCCTTTAGGTTTCTTTTGTCAACGGCGGGGCGAATGCCCCGCCGTTAAAGCGGCTTCCTTTAACCTCGCACCTGAATCCCGTTCAATACCGCGCCCGGATAACCGCCGGACGAGCTGCTGGTAACGGTGATCGTCAGCGACGTCGCATTGGCGGTAAATGTCCCGATTATCCATTGTCCGTAATTAGTGTTGAACCCGTTTACTACCTGCTTATTCA
>JAQUMP010000350.1 GCA_028718065.1 Chitinivibrionales bacterium
TAACCTTTACGGATGAGACTGCGTGGTCGGGCCTGGCCGCAAGAATTGCCTGATAAGCCGTAGAAAGATTTGCCGACGTCGGCGCCACCGGGGAGGGGAAAACAGTCGTGGCGGGCGCGTTGCCGGCATTGCCGATCACCAGGTTAAATTTCTGGTCCTGGGCGACATACTGTTGAATGCTTAATATCGCCAGTTTTTGCGCGCGCTGCCAGAGGGCGATACTGTCGCAGGTGTACGCCGGCACGCTTTTAACGTTTGCCGTCACCGTGTCATAAAAAACTCTTGTAAGTGTCTGAAAAGAATTGCAGGCGGCGTACAAGGCGCGCATGTCAATGGCTATGATGCGTGTTTTTGGGTCGGGCTCAAGCGTTACCTTGGATTTGGAGAGTACGGTAGTAAACCCGGTCGCCCTATGGCCGTTTTTGTCATTGCCCGCCCACATAAACTCACTTTCGCCCGATTCACCGGCCGTTACGACTTGACCGGCGCCTAAATAATAAACATTGCTTTTTTGCAGCAAAGCATCGTTCCAGGGGCTAAAAGTCGCGCCGCCTAAACCCGGCATGGAAAAATTATAGGATTTATCGTCTATTGCCGAAAGCTGCGCCTGGAGATAACGAATGGGGAATATGCCATTATAATAGTATCCGGAAAAATAATTGGTTGAATCATGAACGAAGGGGACAACGGCGCGCACCAGGTTTGCCGTGTCGTCGTCAAAGGTGTGCTGGAATTCAATCGAAATTTTACGGGGCTGATATGATTTAGCCGGGAAAATACGGAGATTGTACGACCCGTTGCCCCAGAACTCAAGCAACGCCGGATCTTTGCGCGTGCCCACGATCTGCTGATATTGCGCACCGGCCAGAAAGCGGTCCTGGATTTTGGCCGTATCGGGTTTGCCGTTGATCCACAGGACCAAATTAGTGGCGACAAAATCGGTTGGAATTGAAAACGGACAACTAATCTCAATACTGTCAAGCGGTGTTTCGTAGGACCGGATTGCGGTAAAATCGGTTGTGGTCCACATTGGCTGCGGCAGGGCCGTAGTGCTATATCCGCCCGGACGCATGACCATCGTCAGGGTTGTTTTGGCCATGCCATAGCCGACCTTGGTGGCAATTAAGGCCGAGTCGATAATTACATAGGTGTTTTTTGCGTCCTTTACGGCGCGCGCCGTCAGGGTGGAAAGATTGATCTGGGCGGCCGCGCCCAGGGCGCCGACAACAACACTGCAAGCAACAAGCATTGCGCGAAAAGCATTCATAGGGCCTCCAAGGGTTAATTTATTTTGCATTGGTAAAGAACGAGCCTTTGTCTCTTCACTCAAGAAGCGAGATTACCTCGCCTCTACGACTTTAATATACCCCTCTGGATAAAACCCGTCAATAATTATCAAATCTTTCTGTATTCTATAGAATACATAATTAATTGCAATTGCAATATAACATATTGATATATAACGTGATTAATTTATCTTATAGATAGAAATAATAGTTTACAACACTCTTAATCCGTTAACTACAATTCGCATTTTCCTTGCGGGATTTAAAGGGCGGAGCCCTTTCCAAAAGAAGTCCGAACCCCTGCCAAATGCAGATTCTTTTGCAGATCTTTTTGAAGTTATTATTTTTTAAAAATATTAAGGTTCATTTCACTTTTAATTTTAAGTAAAAGTTTTTTGTCTTCTTCATTTTTTTCGCTGGAACTAAAAGCGTGCGCCATGAAGATAACCAGCGCGCTCATAAAGAAACACCCGGCGGCAAAAACCATGGGAAAGAGTTTTTTTTGCTTAAAGGTAACATAGGAATAAGGCGGGTCTAAAATTTTGAAGGCTTCTTTGCTCACCACCATGGCCTTTTCCATTTCGCTCGCGGCGAGCGCCTGGATTTTTTCGCGCAGGAGCGGGTCCGAAATGGTTATAAGCTGCGTGTCAAGATAGGCGACGCTCGCCCGCGCTTCGTCCTGCACCGTGGATTTAAGATAATTGTTCAGATATACCAGATAGACCTCGAGTATTTTCCGGGAAAAGGTGGAATCTTTGCTCTGAATGCTTAACGTCATGGTGTTGGGCTTGCCGGGGGATTTGGCGTCTTTTTTAAGAAAGCTTTTTATTAAGGCGCCCATGGAAAGCATTTCGGGTTTTTTAAATTCCTTTTTCCAGCAATTGTTCACCGCGTCCCAGTTCTTTTTGTAAACCTTGGGGAACCTTTTCTGGTAAATAAAGGGCAAAAGGTCGTTGTGTTCGATAAGGTCGGCGTTGAATTTGCGTGTGTCAAGGATCGTGCTTATTTTATCCAGGCTGGCGTTGCCGCCCGTATTAAGCTGACCGGCCACTAAGCCGCCCAGCGCGCCTAACCCCGCAAAATTCGGCGTTTTCTGCGATTCGGTCTCCTTGGGCGCGATCACGGCCTCGGTTACGTAGGTCGGACCCTTTACCAATGCAAGCGCATAACCGCCGATCAGGCCCAGGAGCGTTAAACCGATGATCCACCATTTATACCGCAACAGAACATACAGGTATTCCAGCAGGTTTATTTCGTCCGGATCGCCGGCGTTCATTGGGTACGGTTGGCGGGGCTGCGAAGTAAATTGGTCCATGCTTGATAAAATAATCTTTGTAAAGATATATGACAATGATTCGGGCAATAATAAATGGCAACGTCCCCGGAACTATTTTTAAGGTCTCTGAAACAATCACACGCACCTTCGGAAAAATTAAACCGTGAAAACTAAACCCCCCTTGATGCCCTTTGAAGACCGTTACCGTAAAGGCCATCCCTTTAAAACGCTCTATCATCTTTACGACAACCTGCACCGCGACCTGGTGTTTGCCATACTGTTTTTTATCATCAAACATTCGCCGGTATGGATCACCCCGATCGTTATTGCCCAGGTAATTAATATTGTAACCTACCCGGCCCGGCACCCGCTCAAGGATCTCTGGTTTTACGGCGCCCTGCTTCTGGTCCTGATTGTGCAAAACATTCCCACGCACATGACGCATGTTTACTTTTTGCGAAAAGCCGTCCGTACCATGGAAACCGAATTACGCAGCGCGCTCCTGCGGCGCATGCAGCAGCTTTCCATTGCCTTTCATGATGATTTTCGCGTGGGCTCGCTCCAGTCCAAGGTATTGCGCGACGTAGAATCGGTGCAAATCCTCTCCGACCAGATCATCGGCATGATTCTGCCCGCGCTCTTGGGAATTATCTTTGCGGCCTGTGTTACTCTGGGCAAGCAGCCGCTGGTCATGCTCCTGTACCTTGTTACCGTGCCCCTGACCGTGGTGTTGATTTGGACCTTCCGTTCCCGGGTCAAAACACGCAACCGTGAATTCAGGGGCGAGCTCGAGCAGATGACCGCGCGCGTTTCGGAAATGATCGAAATGATCCCCCTAACGCGGGCGCATGGCGTAGAAAACTCCGAAATCGAAAAAATGGACCAACAACTCCATCGCGTGCAGGACCGCGGGTTCCGGCTTGACATAGTCAACTCGCTGTTCGGCGCAACCGGGTGGGTGATATTCCAGGGTTTCCAGGTGCTGTGCCTGCTGGTTACGGCGTTTATGGCCTATAAAGGCAGGATTTCCGTGGGCGAGGTTGTGTTGTATCAGGGTTTTTTCGCCATGATCGTAAACGCGGTCATGATGATCCTTGCCATTTATCCCCAACTCACGCGTGGGTTCGAATCGATCCAATCCATCGGCGAAATCCTGGAATGCCCCGACCTGGAACAAAACGAAGGCAAAAAAAACGTCCTGTGCGTATCGGGTAAATTTACTTTTGAGAATGTATCGTTTTCCTATGCAGGCGCGGGCGCCGCGGCCGTGGCCGATTTTTCGCTCAGCGTGGCGCCCGGCGAGCGTATCGCCCTGGTGGGGCCGTCGGGCGCGGGCAAATCCACGATTTTAAACCTTATCGTCGGGTTCCGCCGTCCGACCGCAGGCCGCATCCTGCTGGACGGCGAGGACATGCAGGGACTTGACTTACGGCAATATCGCCATTTTCTGGCGATCGTGCCGCAAAACACCATCCTCTCCTCAGCCACCATCCGGGAGAACATCACCTATGGCCTTTCGGATGTCCCGGAGAGCAAGCTGCAGGAAGCCATCGTAATGGCCAATGCAGCGGACTTTATAAGGGACTTGCCTCAAGGCCTTAATACCGCCATCGGCGAGCATGGCGGAAAACTCTCCGGGGGACAGCGCCAGCGCATCGCCATTGCGCGCGCCCTGATCCGCGATCCCCGCGTAATTCTCTTTGACGAAGCAACTTCTTCGCTCGATATCGCCAGCGAAATGCTTATCGGGCAAGCCATGGAGCGCCTGGCGCAAGGCCGGACCACTTTTATAGTCGCCCATCGGTTAACGACCATTAAAAGCGCCGGCCGCATTGTGGTTATGAACGCCGGTCGCATAACCGAAATAGGCGCCCATGACGAACTCATGGCCCGCCGAGGTGAGTTTTTTCGGCTTAAAAGTTTACAGGGTTGATAGCACCTCTTGGTACGTTCGACTATACGGCTCCGTACAAAACAAAACTTCCAATCCGGATTATCCGTCATTTCTTTGCAAATTCAAGCTCTTTTATATGGCATACCTTTTGCGTATTTGTATCATCGT
>JAQUMP010000351.1 GCA_028718065.1 Chitinivibrionales bacterium
TCCTTGAGCGTCGTGATATCGTGCGTGAGGCCGAAGGTGCCGATGATCTTGCGGTTCCTATCGTAGATCGGCATTTTGGTCGTGGAAACCCAGCGGAAGAGCCCGTCGGCATTGCGAATATGCTCGATCTTGCCGACCACCGGCTGTCCGGACTGGATGATCTGCTGCTCGTCGAGAAATGCGGCACGGGCGTGCTCCGGCGTAAAAAAATCAAAATCGGTCTTGCCGACGCATTCCTCGGGATTGCGCAGGCCCAGCAGGCGCGCCTGGGCCCGGTTGATCATGGTGAATTGGTTGAATTCGTCTTTAAAGTAAATCGTTGTGTCCGTAAGGTTGTCCATGAGCATGTGCAGCAGGCTGTGTTCGCGCCGCAGGGCCTCCTGCAGCCGGTGGCGCTCGTCGGCCTCGCGCAGCAGTACGCCGGAAATCTTTTTCTGCTGCTCCGCGCGTTCCTGCGCCAACGCTTCCAATTGCTGCCGGTGCCGGATAAGTTCAACGGTTTGTTTGCGACTTTTGGCTTCGGCCGCCTCGATTTCGGCCAGGCGCGTGCGCAGCTGCGCGATCTCAGCAGTAAGTTCGTTTATTTTTTTTTGGTCGGAGTTCATACGTGTGTTACGCAGGCAATCCAACTCACCCTAACTCCCCTGCCCCTCTTCCCCTCTCTCGCGAGAGAGGGGAAGAGGGGTGGTCCTGAGCGAAGCCGAAGGACCGGGGTGATGAGGTGAGTTGTGCACATTAGTTATATAATATAATCAATTTAAGGTTTTGAGGAGGGTAAACGACGGTTTTGTTATCCGGCATGATTTCCTGTTAGTAAACCAATCGCCCGATAAATGGCATCGCGGATGTCCGAAGCAACCATGGAATATTCCCCCCACTTCCGCGCGGCGGCATTGCCCGCTTCGCCGTGCAGATAGGCGCCCAGCACTGCCGCGCCGGTCAAGGGTGCGCCCTGGGCAATGAGCGAAGTTATAATGCCCGCGAGCACATCGCCGCTGCCGGCCGTGGCCATGCCCGAGTTTCCGTAGGGCAACACGTACGCAAGGCCGGCCTCCTCTGCGACGATCGTAGGATTCCCTTTGTAAAGTATCGTCATCTGGTATTCGCGCGCCGTGTCCCGCAGGCGCTCGATTTTATCCATGGGCTCGGCAGGCAGCTCGCCGAAAAGCCGCTGCCACTCCTGCTGGTGCGGGGTAATCAGGAGCGCGCCGCGGCGGTCTTTTAAAGCGCCGGTGGCGCCGGCAAAGGCATTGAGTCCGTCGGCATCCAGCAGCAGCGGACCATCAAAGCTGCGCAGGCATTGCCGCACTAATTGCCGCGTATCTTCGTGGTGCGAAAGGCCGGGCCCCAGGCAAAAGGCCTGTTTGCCGTGCATAAGGACTTTTATTTGATCGAGCGCGGAAACGGCCAAGGAGCCCTCCGCTGTTTCGGCGCAGCCATGCAGAACGACTTCGGTTAATTTAATTGCCAGGGCCGGAATGGCGGAGGCGGCGCTTGCCAGGTGCACCATGCCGCAGCCGGTGCGCAAGGCGGAAAGCGATGCCAGCGCAGCGGCGCCGGTCATGCCGCGGCTGCCGCAAATCATGAGGGCGACGCCGTGATCGAATTTTGAACCGGACGGTTTACGCGGCGGCAGCCATTTTTTAAAATCGGCATTTTCCGGAACGTAAAGCGCTTTATGGTGCAAACCGACGATTTCATCGGGGTAGCCGAGCTCTTTGGCGATGAGCGTTCCGGCGAAACTGCGCGCCGGATAAAAATAGAGCCCGATTTTAGGAAAGCCCATGGTAACGGTATAATCGGCCTTTATGCAGGGAACGCCGGGACGGCCGGCGTCCACATCCAGCCCGGAGGGTATATCCACGGCAAGCACCGGCACGCCCGATGCATTCACCGCCTCGATCACGCGCGCCATAAGGCCGTGCGGATTGCCATGCACGCCGCTGCCCAGCAGGGCGTCGATAATGAGTGAATATGTTTGCAGGCAACTTACGTCCGCGGTATCGGTTAAAAGCATAAAGTTGCCGCGCCGGGCCGCAAACTCCTCATAGGCCATGCGCGCCTCACCCTTGAGCTCGTCCTGGCTGCAGAGGCCGTAGCACATCACCCGATAGCCGGAATCAAACAACAAACGCGCAGCCGTAAACCCGTCCCCGCCGTTATTGCCCTTGCCGCACACCACGGCCACGGGTCCGCGGCTGCCGTCCGGCAGGATTTTGCGCACGCACTCAACAATGCCCATGCCCGCCTTGAGCATGTACGAATACCCCAGCGACGGGTTGCCGTTTATTGCCATGCGGTCAATTTCGCGCATTTGTGAAGACGTGACTACTGGGATCATGATTAGTCCTTTATTTGTTTTCTTAAAATATTTTGGTAGGGGCGCTGCCCCTAAAACCCCGTAAGGAAAATACTTGTTAGATTTAAAACATTAAAACAAAAATCACTTTGCCGGCATTTGTTTATAATACGGTGTGTATAGCGTGAATATTCACCTTCGGAATTCTTTCGGTTTTGTTATAAGCATTTTCCATACAGGATATAAACGGCGGCCCTGCTGCGCCGTAGCGGCTTCGCGGAGGCGAGAGCCCTTTCCAAAAAAAGTTTCTTTATTCTTGGAATAAGCTATTTTAAGAGAATATTAAAATATTAAAATCATTACAGGAGTTTTGAGAATGCATAAATTAGTCCTCGTCCGTCATGGCGAAAGCACCTGGAATAAAGAGAACCGCTTTACCGGCTGGACCGATGTCGATCTCTCCGAAAAAGGCCGGCAGGAAGCCAAAAGCGGGGGCGTCTGGCTTAAAAAAGAAGGCTATGTTTTCGACTGCGCCTACACCTCGGTGCTCAAGCGCGCCATCCGCACGCTCTGGACGGTGCTCGACGAGCTGGACCAAATGTGGATCCCGGTGGTTAATTCCTGGCGGCTTAACGAACGCCACTACGGCGCCCTGCAGGGCCTTAACAAATCGGAAACAGCCCAGAAATACGGCGACGAGCAGGTGCTTATATGGCGCCGCAGCTACGATATTCCGCCCCCGGCGCTCGAAAAAAGCGACGAACGCTATCCGGCCTTCGACGCGCGTTACCGCTCCCTGAGCGCCGCCGATATCCCCGCCTGCGAAAGCCTTAAAAATACCGTGGCCCGTTTTCTGCCGTACTGGCACCAAACCATCGCCCCGGCGGTGAGTTCGGGCAAGCGCGTGATCGTCGCGGCGCACGGCAACAGCCTGCGCGCATTAGTCAAGTATCTGGACGGCATCTCCGACGAAAAAATCGTGGGCGTCAATATTCCCACGGGCATGCCGCTGGTTTACGAACTGGACGACAACTTAAAGCCCCTTAAAAGCTATTATCTGGGCGATCCCGAAGCCGTTAAAGCGGCCATGGAGGCGGTGGCGAATCAGGGTAAGGCAAAGAAGTAATTTTTTTGCGGGTTGCAGCTCTATCTTTTAGACTTTCTTCAACCGATAATCGTGAGGATCAAGGCAGGAATCGTACATTGCCCTGTCTATCCGAATCCAATCCGTGCTGTTTACTCCGCGTCTATTAAGCGTTGTAGGACTAAAAGGAAACGCACTTGCAATCCGGACCCATCGGTCATGTTCTTTTGCAATAGTTCGGACCTCATCGGCGACTTCGGACAAATCCTGGTCCTGACTAAAAACAAGCGCCACGTCGCATTCATTCAGTCGTACCGCCCGCACAATATCCAGCGCGATACGAATATCGACGCCTTTTTCCTGGCCAACAAGGAAAGTATGCGTCATACCTCCGGGCAAACTAACAGTCTCGTTCCTGTAACGTAATGGGCGGGAAAACACTTTTATTCCCTGCCTCCCCATTCCGGAAAGCTTTGTCGTCCAGAAATGGTTCCAGAAAGCATTGTCCTCTGCATCGGGAATTCCGGTGTAAAAATGGATTCCTTCAATCTGCCACCCCTTGGCTTGACAGACTTTCGTCACTAAAGCTTTAATGTCGTAGTTCGGATAGGAATAACCGAAGGCTTCTTTAGCGCCATGAAATAGCTTCTGTCCGTCAATATAGGCCCGGGTGCGTTTTATCGGGGGCTCGGAAGGCATGGAAAGACCGTTTTAAAAAAGTAACCCCGCCCGAGGCCTTGCAGCAAGTCGGACGGGGAGCAAATATCCTTTTTAAATATACCCATAAAGTTACGCTTATGCAATAAGTTTGTTGAGTTTCGTTTCGTGAGTAACGAATTAAGCAAAAGGAAATAAGTTAAATATTGCCCCCCATCCTTTTTTATTATTTCGTTCCCGCCCGCCGCTCTCAACCTTCAGAACACGATCGCTTGTTCTTTACCGCTCCACAATAAATTTTCCTGCATTCATCCTGTTTCCTAAATTCAAATGATAAAAATAAACGCCCTTGCTAATTTGTGAACAATCCCATTGCATGGAATAAGCTCCGCGCATCGATTTGTTTTGCCGCCTAAGAGCGACTTTCCTTCCCGTTGCATCGTGTGCACACCATCTAATTATGAGTCCGGATTTCCTGAAAAACGGGTAACACTTTTTTGTTAATGGTGACGGTAATAGAGCCGTTTTTGCGCAGCCAGGATTCGACGGCGATACGCCATGCGGATT
>JAQUMP010000352.1 GCA_028718065.1 Chitinivibrionales bacterium
GAAACGCCGATCTTGCCGGCGTTGAGTAACCCGTTCAGGTTGGTTTTTCCGGTAAAGGTGGCTTTCCAGGAAGATTGTGAGGTGCCGCCCCAGACGTCGCCGCAATGCAGGATTAAGGCCGGATTCTCACCTTCAAAAAGGGCCGATTGTATCTGGTTTACAGGAAGGTTGTCCCGGCTGTCGCCGTAGGCGATGAACTTGAGCGCATAGCAGGAATTGTACGCGGCCACGCAGAATAAAATCATCGATGAGACAATTCTAAGGTTCATATTGTTTCTCCGGTTTGTTTAAATAAAACATATATAAAAAGTGTTTTTTTTTACCAAATCATGATTTTAAGGGTTGTTGTTTTTCCCGAGCTGCCTGCTTCCAAACGCGCTAAGTACATTCCCGAACCGGACCGCATTCTCCCTGACCAAGAAATGTTCTGAACATTATTGTTGCCGGGAAGGTTGTTCGCCCATAGCATAGCGCCGGTTATATCATAAATCCGCAGGAGCGCCGCGCCGCTGGATTTTATTTTAAATTCCACCGCCCCCGATGTGGCGTTGCGATGCGCCTCCAGCGTTGCGGTTTGAGATTGACTTTGGAGATTATCCGCCGCCGGACGGATGGCCGTTACCCCGCCGTAAAGCGCCTCAAGGTCCGCCGGCAGGATGGAGGCGTCGATGTTCGCCGACCAGTTATTGCCGGACATGGTAATTGTCCCGCAATTTCCTCCGTCCCAGAAACCGCTTTTGGCGCCCGAGGAATTCGTCCAATTGACCTGATTGTCCTGCACGGTTTCACTGTCGCAAACCGGCGAATATTGGTTCCATACGTAAATGCCGACGTTGGTAAAAGACTGCTGGCGTGCATAGACCTTGTTGTTAATTACCTGAATGTGGTTGCCGCTTGCAATGGCGATGCCGTATTGCCCCGGATCGACGATGGTATTGTTTTGCACAAGCGTATAGGATCCGCCATCGTCGCCGTTCATGATGCCGCCGCCCGAAGTGCTCGGGCCGCCGCCCCGGATTTTATTGCCGATAATCCGGATCGGGGCGGCGGCAGTGCCGTTGCTTTTGTACATGTTAATGGCATCCTCAGGATTGCTTTGGCCGGGCAGGTTTTCGCCGATATTATAGCTTACGCTGCCGCCGTTCACGGTGTTAAATTGAACATACTGGCCGCGCGGCATGGGGCCCTGCACGTTGCGGAAAAAATTGCTGTCTACTACTATGTTCTGGCAATTTACCGGGTACACGCCCGTGCGGACTTGCATGATTTTGTTATGCACGATGGTAATGTCACTGCAATTAGTAAGGGAAATTCCTTCCCCCGCGCAGGGCGTAATCAGGCAGTTCACAATCCGCACGCGCTGGCAGTTGTTCATTGAGATGCAGTCGCCGCTGGTGCTTGACAAAGTCAATCCGCTCAGGGTGGTGTCGTGCAGGCCGCTGAGGGTGAGCGCCTGACCGGAGACAAAAGTCATGATTATAAAAACACTAAAACCCATGAAAATGCGCATATATTCCTCCCTTAAAAAAGTTTATTTAAACGTCAGCAACGCGTTCTGCTGCCGTTGGTTCATAAAACATAACCGTATCCAATCCGCCGAACGAACGGCCGCGGCGCACTCTACTTCGTCAATGCTTCCGGTAAAATCGTACCCCGGCATGCCAAAACCGTGCGAGCCCATGATAAAATCGTTGTGACCGGGATTATAGGGAACCGGTCCGGCAAAGGGAACCTGGGCGCGCAAAACCCCGTCGACATACAATTTTAAATTGCCGCCGTCATAGGTCCCCGCAAGATAATGCCAGGCCGAATCGTCGCATTTGTTAATGGAATCGGCGCTGATGGTCATGGTGGAATCGGGCACGGAAAAGAAATCAAATTCCGCAAAGCCGTCCTTGTTTAAGCGCAGGATATAATTGTCACCCATGCTGACCGCATCGCTTCCGGCCGAATCCAACGCGGATAATTTTACCCATGCGGACACGGTGAGCGTTTGCGGTTTAAGCCGCCGGCTCGCTCCGGCCACCTGGATCTTGTCGCCCTTGGAAAAAGATTGTCCCCTGCCGATTAAGCCGCTTTTACCGGCCGAAACAACGCGGTCGTTGCCATAATCGGCATGTTCCACGGCATTTTTATAAAGCGTGTCGGCGGTGACGCCGGGCGCCTCCTCTTCCAGGTGCCAGACCGCGGCCCAACCGTAAACCGTGTCGAATACCGCCGCGCTGTTGGAAACGCTCGTGGCGCCAACGTTACCCCAATACATTGTCAAAAACTGCGCGCTACTGTTCCCTACCACCGTATCCACGAGCACCCAAATTTCCGCCGCCCCGGCCGTTGCGTCCCAGCGCTCGATTTCATAGGGCAGGGGCGTGCCGTCGGCTTTGGCAAAGCGCAGGTCCGCGCCGTTCGGCGCGGCTTCGCCGAAATTAAAATTACTGCTTGTCAATCTTACCAGCACGGGGAAACCGGTTAGCGTGCCGGCCACCCCGGCCCCGCTTGCGGTGGTATTAAGGGAAATTTTTCTAAAAAAAGGCCAGGCCGGGTATGGCGCCCGGATGCTTCCGCCGGAGGGAACGAGCAGGCTCTCCGCAAGCATGACCTTGACCGATGCGCTATTTCGCACGGCATAATAGAGCGTCGGCATTAATCCCGGTGGTATGGAATCAAGGGTAATCCGGCCATTCCCGGTGACCGGTGCAAAGCGGGTGGTGCCTTGCAGGTAAACGTATCCGTTAAGCGTATCGGCCGTGTCCGGCAGATCGACCACGATTGCGCCGGGGACATGCAAAGTATCGGTCGGCGCCGGCACGCCCGCACGGACTCCGCGCACTAATCCCCTGGTAAAATCGGAGCGATGAACTGCCTCCACATTGTAAACGCCCGAATCCGTAACGGTAATGCCGAACTTTCCGGCGCTGTCGGTTATCGCGCTCAGTGAATCGGAAAGCTGGCCTGCGACCGGGTCGAAAACAACGGGCACCAGGCGCACCCGCGCGAGAGCGGCGGGTGATCCGTCCGCATTAACGATCATGCCGGCAACCATCCCATTGCCGCTCTGGGTGGCCGTGCCGGCCAATCGGTCTTGGCTTGAACAGTGCGGCAACAAAGCAACTGCAAATAGGGCGACAAAAACCATGCCGGCGAAAAAATTTGGTTTTTGAATCATATCGTTATACCTTTTTGTCTTTGTCAAGGGGTGCAAACAACGGAAAAAACTGGAAATTAAGCTGATAAACCTTATTTGAAACGTTCTGGTCGTCCACCACCATGGAAACGACCTCTTCCTTGAATATCCGGACCCTTTGCTTGATGCGCTCGAAACACTCATCCGAAATTCCGAGGGTAAGCCCGCTGATTTCCCGCAGCTCCACCGGCACGGTGTCGAGCGCCTCCCGCGCCCGGTCGATCATTTCCCTCGAAAAATTCCTGAGCGACAGGGTATGGATTTCGTATTCCGAAGAGACGGCCTTGTTCACCACGAACAATTTTCCATTTTTGTTTCGCGCCGCCAATCCTAGCCGCTGCAAAAGCTCCAAGGAGCGCCGGGTCTTGGATTCGGTAATGGCCGGCAGTAATTGCCGGGCAATCCAAGCCGGATCCTCTTTAAAAAACGGCAGGGCGATGAACTCCCGGATTGCCGCATGATACCAGTGCGAGAAATATTCATACTGGTCGGCGTCGAGGAAGGTAAGCTTGGATTGCCCGCGCAAGCGCACGATACGGGAGAAAGCGTCGTTTTTCTGGGTATGCGTTTTCGCCCGCTCAAAATCCACCAGCGCCAAAAGATACGCGGTTTCGCGCGCCGTCAACCCGATCCCCACGGCATATTTTTTGGCGACGGTGGCGCTGATCCTGCGCTGGCCGCTGATGACGGCAACCAGCAGGCTTGCCGCGACCCCGGTGTGCTGCGCAAAGCAACGGAAGGAAAAAGAGCGTTTGGTGGCCTTGCAGTGCTGGTAATAGGCCTTGAAAAATTGATGGTAATCGGTAAATTCAAAAATGCTCTTTAACAACGATTGCATACAAGGTAAAATAAGCTAAAAAATCGGATAAGCCAGGAAAATAAAAATATCATTATAATATTTTGTGAACAAATTAGTAGTTATAGCATTGATTTTAAACAAGATTATAAACAAGCTATATTTGTAAACAATATTTTTGTGAACGGTTGGCTTTAGGGACAGTTAAAATCGATATGATAGGAAAAGCGACTTATCTGTGCTAAAAGGAAGGCGTTTTAAGCTTGTTGAGGAGCGCCTGTTTCTGGTCCTCGGAAAGCGCAGAAAGTTTACGGGAAATGCAAGACCCTCTACGTTCTGGATAGGAATTAATCCGCATCGTGAGCAATGAGCATTTGATTATGGCGGATTGTCGGCGGGATAGCGTATTTTGTAATCATCCATGGATAATAACAGCCTGCGATTTAATTGCCTTAAAAATTGCAATCTTGCGGCCGCCGGATTATTCACGCTTATCGTAATGGCCCAGATCGTTTTCGGTGAATTCTGCCCGAACCTGAGAAATAATTCCGATATCGACGTGTTTCTATACCGCATCTCCTCCCGGAGTCACCTGGCGCTGCCGCCCTCGGTGTTT
>JAQUMP010000353.1 GCA_028718065.1 Chitinivibrionales bacterium
TGCGTATGATGGAGGAAAGTATAAAAATGGAACAAATATTATTGATATTTTTCATGATGTAAAGGTTTTACCGAATGGTATGTGTGTTTGTGTGGGAGAATCGGGAGATAGCACCGATAATATTTCAAAATTTTTTGTGGTTTACTTGGATACAGCAGGAAAAGTTCTTAAACAAAAATTATTAATAGGCGGTGGAAATGGTTGTAGAGCATATTCTGTTGCCTTTGCTAAAAATGGCGATTTAGTAATAGGAGGAAATAAAACGGGCAAACCATTCTTAGTAAGAACTGATTCCCTGCTTAATATAAAATGGGCTACATGGTACTATGATTCGATTCAGGGTAAAAGCATGCTTTCTACCACCTCCGCCACGCTTAACTCTGTCTGCGCGACGCCCCGAAACACTTTTATGTGCGCGGCAGGCGACCCGTACCCTTATCCTGCTCTGGGTGGCCACAATTATGCCGCGTTGGTTGAGTTCGATTCTATAGGGCAAGTTGTTCGCGTTAAAGAGTGGAACAACGTTTCCGGGTTCAATATTAATGGATTTGATGTCGAAGAGGTTCCCTTCGATAGTGGTTTTTTGTTGTGCGGCAATACAGGATTGGTGTATACGAACAAAAGTGCCGCACCACATTATCAGAAGCAATATGGCTTTCAACTTGACCTGGTCGGATCCGAGCTCGCAGAGGTAAACCGCGCCAAACTCCTGCGCGATGGCTCGCTATTTGTTGCAGGCCGGGCTTATGAGCTGGCTTGCTGGACCAAGTACAAGAAATTCTATTACGACGCCTGGTGGAGCCCGGCCAAAATATCAAATGGGTTGAATTTAAAGTGGGACACGGCAGGGCTATCGGGGCAGGATGAGCGGATCTTGGATTTTACGCAATTGAATAACGGCAATATTGTGCTGGTGGGCGAAGCGCCGATGCATAATACTACTTCAACGCAAATGTTAATATGTATTACGGATTCTTTGGGCAAGACTTTGTGGACAAGTACTTTTCAGTTTCCCAACTCAATAAATAGTACGGAACCTTATTCTATAGTGGCAACGCCGGACGGTGGTTTCACTGTTGTTGGTACAGGAGGGGGAGTAACTGGCGACGCTATTGCCATGCATTTCGTTTCCAAGCCGGTGGCGGTGGTAGCAGACAGGAATTTTACTTCTAAGTCGGTAGATCCATTTAAGATAACTTTTACCGGAAAGAAACTTATTATTTCGGGCAACGCAATAGCCAAGAATTTTAATGAGGTTTCGTTGTATACAATTGCAGGCAAACGTATTGCACTGAAGGCTGCCGGGAAGCGTAATAGTGCTGCGGCGTTCGATGTTTCGCAGCTTTCCAGCGGAACGTATTTGGTAAAGGTGAATGCCAGCCCCCGTATGGAAACGAAGATTGTCGTTATTGGGCGGTGATATTATTCTTGACTTTGCATTAAATTTAGTTTTAATTTATAAATCGGCTGTTTACCTCGTCCTACATCTTTGCTATTAGTACATCTGCTTTAACGAGGCGAGTTTAAAATTCGTTGTTCGTCTTTGTTTTCCAATGACTTATCTTGACAAAAGATATGTTGCCGGATAAGTTTTTATTTTAAGTCGCATTAACAATTTGTTTGTTTATACCACTCTCCTTCTTGGAGCAAAACTATGAGCATTCTCGCGAAATTACAACGTACCGTCGCCCGCAACCGGGCGAAAACCCTGCCATTTCAACCCAAACGCATTTTGTAAAGTTCGGAAGCGTAGGCTGTCGATAATTTACATCCGCGATTTGAACGCAAAGACCAAAAAACCAGCGGACATACAAAAAAGAAACACATTTTAAACAGAAACTAAATAAACAAGTGATATTTTTTATTATATTAATGGTGATTCTGTAATTTGAGTAAAAGCAAAATTTACATTTACACGACACCATTAAGGAACTTATTCATGAAAACACAACGACCACTGCTTTCTTCTTTAGGCTCGCAGCTCACCGCTCGCCACTCCCTGCTGAAAGGCTCACGGCTCGCTGCTCGCAGCTTTCTTGTACTGGCTGTTTCCTTGTTAACAGCATCTGCTGCCCACGCCCAAGGTACGGGGGTCAACTACGATACCGCTTGGACATTTGTGTATGATGGGGGAACATTTACCACGGGACTTAAAGGCCCAGTTCAAGATATTTTTTACGATGTTAAACCGTTACCTGGTGGTGGTTGTATTTGTGCCGGAAAATCTTCCTTGGTTGACACTAATGCTGGTGGCGATCTATTTCTCCTAAAATTAGATTCTACAGGAAAATTGGTTTGGAAAAAGCTTTATAGAAATGGTTGGGATGGGGGTGGGGGGCATTCGATTGTTATTGCGAAAAATGGCGATTTTATTATTGGTGGTGAACGTAATGCAAATCCTTGGGTCATGCGCCTTGACTCCGCCACACTGAATGTTAAATGGGCAAATTGGTACTACGATTCGGTTGCAGATCACAGCCTCCTTCTTGGACCCGGTGTTATTAACTGCATAAAGGAAACATCTCGTGGAGAGATCGTTTGCGCAGCGGGCAATGTTTACCCATTTAACAACTATCAACCATTCAGTAATTATGCTTGCTATATAGAATATGACTCCGCAGGGAAGAGGCAACGACCTCGCGAATGGAACATGGTAACAAACTTTGATCTTGGCGGATTTTATATCGACGAAGGACTTGCAGGGCACTTTTTTCTTTCTGGGAGACAAGGTGTTCAATATTTGGATACTAACGGGGCTCAAATCTGGGTTAAGAGTTACGGCTATATGCTCGAAGGCGTAGGGTCGGAATTAGCGAACGTAAGCCGGGTAAAAGTACTTCGCAACGGAACTGTGATGGCAGCCGGAACAAGATACGAAGGCAACTGCTGGAACCGGTACAAGACACTTTATACGGATGCCTGGTGGTCCCCGATTTCCTCCGGCAATGGCGGTCAAACCACGATGTCGGATACCGCCGGGGCGCAGGGCGGGAGCGATGGTCTTTACGACTTTACACAACTTATTAATGGCAATTTGGTATTTGTGGGGAATAAAGGGACGATGCAAGATAGCGGCGTGTGGGCTTTTGTAACCGATTCTTCCGGAAAGAATTTACTTTGGGAGAAACAATATAACTTGCCGGGTAAAGATGCAGGGGGCAACCCTCTTACAACACTTTTGCCGCTTTCGGTTTGCGCAACTCCGGATACTGGTTTCACCGTTGTGGGGGATAACAATACTTTTGGCAATAATCATAATGCCTTTGCCATACATTTTGTTCCTAAAGCACCCACTGCGATTGTTGCAACCAATTTTTCTCCCACGAAATCGTCTTTTACTTTTAGCGCCCACATTTTCGGATCACGGCTTATTGTTACCAATAATATCAAGGGCAAAACCTTGCAAAATGCTTTCTTGTATGATATTTCGGGAAAATGCATCGCAAGCAAGACGGGCAAGAAAGATTTAGCGTTCGATGTTTCGCACTTGGCAAACGGGACGTATTTGGTAAGGTTGGAGTCGGGTGCGGGAGTTCATACGGGGAAGATTGTACTGAGCAATCAGTGAAATCATTTTTAATCCGTGTCAATCAGCGGTTCAGATATTATTCTTGACTTTGCTTTAATTTTCGTTTTAATTTATAAATCGGCTGTTTGTCTCGTCCTACATCTTTGTTATTAGTACACCTGCTTTAACGAGACGAGTTTCAAATTCGTTGTTCGTTTTTGTTTCCCAATGATATGTCTTGACAAAAGATATGTTGTGGGGCGGCTATGTGTTTATATTTAGCGTCGTTTAAAAAAAACATGTTTGTTTATATCACTTTTCATAGTGAGGCAAAACTGTGAGTATATTAGCGAAATTACAACGTACCGTTGCCCGCAACCGGGCGAAAACACTGCCTTTTCACCCCAAACGGCATCCTATGAAGCTGGAAGCACTTGAGCCCAGGCTGTTGCTTACTGCAACGGATACGCAGGCCCAAAGTATTCTTAGTACTCTTTCACATTATGACATGCCTCTTTTACCCGGAAAGACTTTGGCGGATATCTTTGGCGCCGAAGCTAAGGCAGAAGGCGCATCGGCAACTGCAATATCGGTTTTGGAGGAAAATGATGTTACATCAATTAGTAATGGCCGCGTAGAGCTGGATTTAGGAAAATTTTCAGACCCAATCCAGGTAAGTAATTTTGGTCCCTTGGTTTTTGATTCCTCCACAATTGCCAAATTTGATATCGGCGCCGATTCGCACATCAATTTTGACTATGATACCGGTGCAAATTTCGATTCGTCAATCGAGGTAAAATCAAATAATATATCGACGCTTGGATCATTAAATTTTGGTTTTCTTGGCGCAACTTATGCAAGCAGTAATATTGATGTTTCCGTCGATTACGACACGAACGGCAAGGTTTCGTTATATACTGATAATATTACCGGCGGAAACCATAGCCATATAAATATAGGAGATTATTGTTATTCCCGCACCTATAGTCCCGCATGGACTTCGGGGAGCGTATCGTGTGAAGCAAGATCCGGCGAAATCAAGTTCACGTTGGCCCTAAAACAATAATTCTTAATTC
>JAQUMP010000354.1 GCA_028718065.1 Chitinivibrionales bacterium
GCTCAATACCTTCTTTGCGTTCCCAGCCGCCCTCTTTGAGGTGATGGTCCGAAAAGGGAATCGCCCGCACTATGGCAAAAAGCAGTCCCATGGCCAACTCCGCCACGCCAAAAGCATTGGCGCCTTCGGCGCGCAGGACCGCGATGCCGAGGCGCGCCGCGGCGGATACGTCGACGGCGTCGACCCCGGTGCCGTTGCGGCTGATAACACGCAACTCTTTGGCGGCCTCCAGCACATTGGCCGGAATTTTTTCGACTCCGGCAAGCCAACCCACGCACCCCGGCGCAAGCCGCAGGAGATCGGCCTCTTCGGGCTGTTTTCCGGCCGGGCTAAAAACGATTTCGTAACCGGCCTTTTCAAGACGCGTGAGTATGGGATGACCGCTGCGCGTCAGTGAGCGCGGCGTCACTAATATTTTTCCGTTCACGATTGTTTTCCTTCCAGGACGATTTTACCGTTGCGTTCAAAAACACGCAGCGGAAAACCTTCGGTTTCTATATCCCCATAATTTTGTCCGGCCTCACCGGGATAAACGCAGAACGATACCAGCGGCTCGCTCGCGCCGGTGTTGACAGAGCGGTGCGCCCAGAACGGCGGCACGTACACCATTTGTCCGCGGTACATTTTTTCGGCGGTGGCTTTGCCTTCGGGCGTTTTCATGATCATGTAGCCTTCGCCCCGCAGGCACAGGTAGATTTCGGCCGTATTGGCCACGGAGTGATAATGGCCTTTGGTCATGAAAAATTCCTGGCCCACACGGCCGGGCAGAAGTTTACTAATGCAATACATAAGGTGGCCCTGCTGTTCCGGCACCGGCACCTCGAAAACCTCATAATGCACCGGGTCGCCCGCTTTTATTAATTTGTCAAGCGCGGCCGCGTCGGCGTAATGGCCGCGCATGTCGGAGGCATGGCGCACGACATGGTTTTTGGGATTGCGCATAACGCCGCTCTCCAGATCGATGCTGACGGAGAAGGGCGGAAAATAGTTCTTTACTGAATCCGACATGATTTTAAAACCTCCTGTTGGCATAGTTACTAATGTTACGGCTTTTTAATTTTAATCCCCTTTTTTATCCCCCCTTGTTAAGGGGGGTTCGGGGGGATTGCGCGACATTAATTGCGTTATTTTCTTATGGCCGATGCAATCTCTGAAAGCGCCTGAAACCCCGGTCCCGACGAAGGAATATCAATGTGAAAAACCTCGGCGATCACGCGTGTCCAGCCGTGCAGAAAGTAGACCCAACCGTCCTCGATCGTGAGATTGCGCGATTTCTGCCGGGCGCGGGCCTGGTCTAAAAACACCAGGTCGCCGCGGTAATTAAAGTCCCAGGCCAGCCCGTTTTGGGGAAAGAGGGCCGCATTTGTCAAGGGCGAACCGGGTGCGTCTTTGCCCAGGCCGGTCGCGTTTACAACCAGCGACCCCGGCTTGAGGCCGTCGACGATGCGGTCGTTGTCCTCGGGTTTTGGGGCATGCGTATATTCCACCGCAATGCCGGAATTCTGCGCTTCCAGCACCTCGCGCGTGCTTTGCAAATTCGGCAGGCTGCGGTTGGTTATATGGATGCGGGAGGGCCGGTTATTAGCGGGGGCGTTTTGCATGATGTAAAGGGCAAGCGCGCGCGAAGAGCCGCCCGCGCCCAAAAGGCACAGTTCGGCCCCGCTCTGCGCCCAATAATTGGGCTTTAGAATCGCTTCGAGCGAGAGGCCGCTGGTGATGGCGTCTTTGGCATGGCCCACCAATTTGCCGTTATGCTTGGAGATGGAACTGATCTCGCCTAACAAGAGGGCATGCGGATCGAGTTCGTCGAACATATCTTTGGAGGCCTTTAAAATATCGATTTTATGGGTGGTCACGAGCGCGCCGAGCGATAATTTGTCCTTTTTAAGAAAATCCACGACCGTGCGATAAACCTGCGGATCGTCGTGCGGTTTGCAGTCGATGCCGCGGATCGGGCAATCGCCCAGGCCCAGATGCTTGGCCCATTGCGGAAACACGTTCATGATCGACGACTTGGCGGTGGTTACGCCGATAAAATAAAAGGTAGGTTTGGTGGCGGGCGTAAGCTCGGATGCGTTCATTGGTTCCTCCATTTGACAATAAGGTCGAGCAGCGACCGGTAGTTAATCAGACGATTTGCATAATATTGCGTGCGCTCTGCCTGGGGTTCGGTAACGGCGCCGGTGTGGGTCCATTGGGCGGCAGCGGCTTTAAGGTCGGTGATGAGCCCTGCGCCGAGCGCGGCCACCATGGCCGCTCCCCGCGGCGCGCCTTCCGACTGCACGATTTGCACCACACGCGCATTTAGAACGTCGGCCTTGATCTGGTTCCAAATCGCACTTTTTTCGCCGCCGCCGGTGATCCGCAATTCCGATATGTTAAGTTCCGGATTCAGTTCGCGCAATACGTCCAGAAAAATGGTGTACTCAAGCGCCACCGCCTCCAGAACGGAGCGGTAAAGGTGCGCGCTCGTGTGCGTGCCGGTCAAGCCCATCCAGGCCCCGCGCATAAAGGGCTGGCTGGGACAAACCCGGCCGTTTAAATGCGGGACGAACCAGGGAATTTCCTCGTTCCAGGGAAGCGCGGCCGCGCTATTGTCAAGGTCCTGCAACGACAATGCCTTTTGCGGCGGAATAGCAAACATCGACCGGAACCACTCCAAGTTCATGCCGCCGCCGCTCACATAGGCGTAGGGGTGCCAGAGGCCGGGCGTGGCCGATCGTCCCCAGCCCAGCATGCGGTGTTTGGTGTCGGGCCGGAAGGCCGTGGTGGTGGAGGCAAAGACCGAGGCTGTTCCCGCCACGTCAACGCATACGCCGGGACGGGTGGCGCCGGCGGCAAGGAACGAGGCGGCGGTATCGCCGCACCCGGCGATCAAAGCTGTTCCATTAGTCAATTTGCAGCGTTGCGCCGCGGCCGCCGTAAGCCCGCCGATGCGCGCCTGCGGCGCCACGATGCGCGGCAATTTTGACGGGTCTATTCCAAAGGTTTTGCAGAGCGAGGCGTCCCAGCGGTCATGGGCGTTGTCGGCAAAGCCGCTAAAATGCAGATAGCTGGCGTCGATAAAAGCTTCGGCGGCGCTCAGGCCGCACAGGCGCATGGCGCAATAGCCTCCCGGCTGCACGAACGAGGCGATGCGCTTAAAAATGTCGGGGCGGTTTTTTTTCCACCAGAGGATCTTGGGGCCGTGGTTAACGCTCACGGGCCCGCCGGTTTTTTTTATGATCTCGTCGCCCGCCTCTTTTTGCATGGTCTGGATCTGTTCTGCGCAGCGGCTGTCGAGCCAGGAGTCGTAGGGCGTAATATGCTTGCCGTCCGCGCCGACGCCGATAATGCCGGCCATCTGGCCGTCGATGGCCACGGCCGCCACGGACGATGCCGCCGCGCCCGATTTGCTCATACACTCGGCAATGGTGTCACACACGGCATTAAATTGACATTCGGGATCTTCCTCGATGGCGTCTTTGTCGGGCCGCAATATGCATGACTTACGAAACGCCGAGGCCAGCGCCGCTCCCTTTTCGTCAAATAAAACGGCCTTGGTGCCCTGCGTGCCCACGTCGATGCCGATGATATGGTCCATACACGTTCTCCGTTGTTAACCGAGAAGAACAACCTTACCTTCTACGCCGCCCTGCGCGGTCTGATAGGCAGCTTCCATTTTGTCCAGCGGAAAGGTCGCGGCGACAAGCGCGCTTAGCTTAATCCGGTGCGTGGCGGTTAAATACATGGCCGCGCGATAATCCTGCACCGAGCCGCCGGTGGTGCCGCAGATGGTGAGGTTGCGGTAATGGACCGCGTTGGTATCTAAACTCACCGGATCGCCCCCGGCCGGCAACCCGCTAAACACCATGAGCCTGCCAAAGGGCGCCAGAACGGCAAGGCCTTCTGCTTGCGTTTTGGGGACCGGACAGGTAATAAAAACGACATTGGCGCCGCGCCCATCGGTGAGTTTTGCAATGGTTTCCGGCACGTTTTTTTGGGTGGGATCGAAGGTAAAATCCGCCCCGAGTTCCCGCGCTTTGTCAAGGCGTTTGGCCACCGGATCGACCATCACGATGTGCGACGCGCCGCTGATGGCGCACATCATAACGTGCAAAAGTCCCATGGGGCCCGCGCCATAAATTACCACCGTATCGCCGGGTTCCACCTTGGCGGCGCGCAAACTGCCCACGACGCACGAGAGCGGCTCCAGGATCGCGGCCTCGGAATCCGCAACGGCCTCGTCCATCGGCACGACATTGCCCTGGTTAATGAACGTCGCCGGAATCTTGACATGCGTTGCATGCGCACCGTCAAGCGTGATGCCGAGCGCCTGGTAGTCCGGGCAATAATTGGTTTTTCCCTGAATGCAGCACTGGCACCGGCCGCAGCCGATATTGGGCGCAACGCCGACGCGCTGGCCGGTTTTAAACCCCTGCACATTTTTGCCGATAGAAATTATTTCCCCCACAAACTCATGGCCTAAAACAATCTGCTGGCCCGCTTTGAGTTTGCGGTGGCCGTTGCGTTTTATTTTAAGGTCGGTGGCACAAACGCCGGCGGCGCGCACGCGCAGGAGTATTTCGGCGTCGTTGAT
>JAQUMP010000355.1 GCA_028718065.1 Chitinivibrionales bacterium
TATTGTAAAGGCGCCTATTTTCTGCCCCCGGCGCAAATCTTCCATGATTTCCACCTGCGTAAAGCCGTCCGCGCCAAGGCGCAACTCCGCCGTTTCGCCGCAATTTTCCACGGCGGCCAGCGGATAGGCGTAAATGCCTTTTATTCTGTCCCCGAATTCGCGGGCGTATTTTAAAACCTTGTCCGTCATGCGGCCGTCGGGCGCGGGCGCAAAGTTGGGCAGAAAGGTTGAGCCGCGGCCGATCGTGGCGTAATAGTGCTCCATCATGTCGTCCACGGGCTTTACATAATCGTCGCTCCAGAACCAGCGCCCGCTGAATATCGTGTTGGACTCCCAGACCAAATATTGATCGCCGTGAGCCGGATCGGCAATGGGGTCCTGTTGGCCTTCGTCGGTGTCTTCTCGCCGGCAGGCATGCCACAAAGGATATGCCGCGCGACCGCCATGCACGCCGCCTTTAACATCCCGATCGCGGCTCAAATACAGATCGTTTTTCATGAGCAGGCAATCGGGCTGGCAGGCGCGCGCCTCGGCCGCGATTTCGCCCCAGAAAGCGTCCACCGCCGCCGGGTCAAGAATGCCTTGCGTTTCGGTAATGTGGTCCAGCCATAAATAGGTAATAGGGCCATAATCCGTGAGCAGTTCGTGCATTTGCGCTCTTTGTAAAGCGGTAAAACGCTGCGCCGCGCCGGGCTCGGCCAAACGCTTGCGGGTGGTGGCAAACCACTCCTTATGCCAGGTTGCGGGGTCGCCCGGTTTAAAGGTATGATGAGCATCCATATACGATGGATGATAGAGGCAGGGCTTCAGGCCGTGCCGGCGGCAAGCCTCCACGAATTCGAGCACCACATCTCCCTTACCATTCTTATAGGGTGAACTTTTAAGGGAATAGTCGGTGGTACGGGTCGGCCAGAGGCAAAAGCCCTCCTCATGCCGGGCCGTAAAGACCACGAACTTGGCGCCCATAGCTTGGGCCGTTTCCATCCAATTGTCGCAATCGAGGGCCGTTGGGTTAAATTCCTGCGGACTGTAAAATCCTTGTCCGGGGCCCGAACCGTTCGGGTAGGTCCGCAGGCCGTAATGGATAAAAAGACCCAACTCCAATTCCTGAAAAGCAAGTTGCATCTTGTTGGGTTTGGGAAGGTTGTTGTTCTTGTCCTGCGATTGCGCATCGGGCATGGGCGCCAATAAATAACGAGTGTTGGTTTGCATAAAAATCATCCGGGGGTTAAGGGGTGGGGTTATCAAAACACTTTAGTTTATTATCCCAAAAATAGGTCTTTTTTGATTTGCCATACAAAACATTTCGCCGAAGGATACGACAATCTATTTTTATCGCCATGCCCTGGGTACTTTACATCCTGCAATGCAACGACGGAACGCTCTACACCGGCATTACCAACAATCTTAAAAAGCGCCTCGCCGCCCACAACGCCGGCACGGGCGCGCGCTACACCCGCGGGCGGCGGCCCGTGCATGCCGTTTACCGGCAGGCATGCGCCGACCGCGTTACCGCTTTACGGAAAGAATATGCCCTCAAGCAACGTTCCCGCCGGGAAAAATTAGCGCTTATCGGCGGGCGCAAAAAGCGGCCGAAGAAAAGAGTTTGACAATTACCAACCATGAATTATATTAACATTTGATAGACGATAACAAACAAGGCCGTTTCCGCGTTAATAAATTTTATCTGCGGGGCCGGCAAACCAAGACGTGCTCCGGCAGATTTACGGCAAAGGTTACTACGGGACTCCGCCATCCTTTTCTACCTCCTGCTCGTTTCTATCCGTCAAGAATTGCGTCGCTTACTTTTTTCCACAAAGGACTCTTTTATGGGTTTTACAAAATTTGGGCTTTCTGAACCAATCCTCCAGGGCGTGTACGCTTCGGGTTACAGCATCCCTACCGACATCCAGAAGCAGGCGATCCCGCTCGTGCTTTCCGGACGCGACATTATCGGCTGCGCGCCCACCGGCACCGGCAAAACCGCCGCGTTCGTGCTGCCGATCCTGCACCGCCTGGGGTGCGCGCCGCACGGCAACGGCCGCCGCTTGCCGCGTGTGCTGGTGCTTACCCCCACGCGCGAACTGGCGCAGCAGATCGAAGAATCGGTCTTGACTTATGGCACTTACACCGAAATCCGCCCCTGTTCCATTTACGGCGGGGCTAATATAATGAATCAAATGCGGGACCTGAAATTGGGCGTGGATATCGTCATTGCCACGCCGGGACGGCTGCTCGACCATTTGCACCGCCACACCATCGACCTTTCCCACATCGAAATTTTGGTGCTGGACGAAGCCGACCGCATGTACGACATGGGCTTTATCAACGACGTGCGCAATATTATCGGCCGCATTCCGCAGCAGCGGCAGACGCTGCTTTTTTCGGCAACCATGCCGTCGGAAATCCGGTCGCTCGTGGCCAGCATCCTGCGCAATCCGCAGCACCTTGAAATCGGACAGCTTAACGCCCCGGTCACCACGGTCACCCAGAAATTTTACTCCATCGCCCAGCAGCTCAAGCTTGATTTACTGGTGCATATTCTGGAAAAAGAGGCGGTGGAAATCATGCTTGTTTTTACCCGTACCAAGCACGGCGCGGATAAAATCACCAAGCGCCTCATCAGCCGCGGCATCAACGCCACGGCCATTCACGGC
Source organism: Chitinivibrionales bacterium (assembly GCA_028718065.1). GTDB lineage: Bacteria > Fibrobacterota > Chitinivibrionia > Chitinivibrionales > FEN-1185 > JAQUMP01. The sequence continues at coordinate 2,658 of JAQUMP010000355.1, forward strand.
AACCGCTCCCAGAGCCAGCGCGAACATGCGCTCGACGGCTTTAAGCAGCGCAAATACAAGGTATTGGTGGCCACCGACCTGGCCGCGCGCGGCATCGACGTGGACGGCATTTCGCATGTTGTAAACTACGATACGCCCGTGTACGCCGAAAGTTACATTCACCGCATCGGCCGTACCGGCCGGGCCGAAGCGCTGGGCGAGGCGCTCACCTTTGTGGCGGGCGAAGAGCAAAAATATCTCAAGCGCATCGAGGGCCTTATCGGCCGGCGCTTTACGTGTGCGCGGTATCCGGGCTTTAACTATCCGGAGGAATCCTCGCTGGAACAATCGCGCCCGGAAAACACCCTTACGCCGCATCGTCAGACCAGGCGTAAGTACTGGCGCACGCCGCGCTTCGCATAAACCTAACTACAGGAGGGCCTACGCTTTCTTTTGAACGGCTTACCCCGGATACGATCCTGGGCGCCATCGAAACGGCCATAGGTCTTCCCCTGACTAACTTAGTCAACCCCCTGCCCAGCTATATCAACCGTGTTTACGAATTGCGCGCCAAAGACGGCACAAAGCTCATCGTAAAATTTTACCGGCCCGGCCGCTGGAGCAGGGAAGCTATTCAAGACGAACACGATTTTATCGGCAATTGCAGCGAGGCCGAGCTGCCCGTGGTGGCGCCGCTGCCCATCGGCGCAAGCGGCACGCTCGCCGAATACGACGGTTTTTTGTTCGCGCTCTTCCCCAAATGCGCCGGCCGCCAGCTCGAAATCATCGACGAAACCATCTGGGCGCGCCTGGGATCGCTGGTGGCGCGCATGCATAATGCGGGCCGCAAACGCCCCGCGGCGCACCGCATTACGCTCGATCCGCAATTGTCAATGCTTTCGGACGTGGAGGAGTTGTGCGGCGGTATTATTCCGCCGCGTATGGCCGAAACTTTTCGCGCTACGGCCACGCAATTAATCCGGGCGGCCGCACCCCTTTTTGAGGGGCGGGAGCGTTTTCGCATCCACGGCGATTGTCATCGCGGCAATATTCTGGACCGCCTCGATCAGGGGCTGTTGCTGATTGACTTCGACGACATGGCCATGGGGCCGCCGGTGCAGGATCTGTGGCTCTTGCTGCCCGACCGGCCGGGCAAGGCCGCGCGCGAAATCGAATTATTTATTTCCGGCTACGAGCGCTTTTGCGCTTTCGACCGGTCGAGTCTGCGGCTGATTGAGCCCCTGCGCGCCATGCGCATGGTCTACTTTTTAGCCTGGTGCGGCCGCCAGCGGGACGACTACGTTTTCAAACGTAATTTTCCGGACTTCGGCAGCGAGGTGTTCTGGCAACGCGAGATCAACGACCTGCGCGAGCAGATGGGTTTTGTGCTGGACGCGCCGGACACGATAGGCAATTATTGATCCTTCAAGATCATCCTTGTTAAACGGTCCTTGGACCCTTCGATTTTCTTTGCTCGTTCAAATTTCTACCACCCAAAGACATGTTGCATCAGTAAATACACGCCCGCGCCGGACAAATACCCCAACAGCGCCGGCGGCGTGATGCGTTTTAAGTACCAGAAAAAATCTATCTTGGCAATGCCCATGGCCGCCACCCCGGCGGCCGAGCCGATAATTAGGACGCTGCCGCCGGTCCCGGCGCAATAGGAAAGAAACGACCAGAAGTGGTGGTTTTGCGGAAACGTTTGCAGATCGTACATACCCATGGCCGCGGCCACCAGCGGCACGTTGTCCACAATCGCGGAAAGCAAGCCGATCGATATAACAACGCAATCCGCATTGCCGATCGTGCGCTCCAGCCACGCGGCCAAAAGTCCGAGGTGGCCGGTGGCTTGCACCGCGGCAATGCACAGCAGAATGCCCAGAAAAAAAAGAATGCTCGGCATATCGATCCGTTGCAGCGCCCCGGCGATCGAAAAG
>JAQUMP010000356.1 GCA_028718065.1 Chitinivibrionales bacterium
TAAAGCCGCAATGCCAATGCCGACCACCGCAATTGTCAAAACACCACGTCGAACCGTGCCGCTGTTTTTCATGAAAACGCCTCCTGTTGTTAAGGATTAATAATTAAGCGGATAAATAATCGCACAATAAAAAATTGCTCTTTAATTCGGAAAAGAACCGACCGGTGATTAAACATTAACTTTAACTAATAATATAATCAAAATAATATAATCTTGCCCAAGATACTGCTTACCGGAACAAAATATACATGTTCGCCGGTCCTTGCGTCTTTCCAATCGCGGGAATCTTCCGATTCGTCGCGGTTGTCGCCCATGACAAAAACCATTCCCGGCGGGACTTGCAGCGGTCCCAGGTTGTCACCTGCCAGCAACTCATTGGGCCGGCTATGGCTCGCAAAACTTTCCGTAAATAACGTACCATTGATATAAACGTCTTTGTTTTTTATTTCCACAACCTCGTTACCGGCGGCTATAACGCGTTTGACAAGACCGGTTTTTTCATCCACCGGCGAGGGAAATGCGATAATATCGTTGCGGCGGGGTTTGCCGAAACGGTAGCTGACTTTATCCATAAAATAGCGTCCGCCGACATTCAGAGTCGGCTGCATCGAAGACGACGTAATCACCACGCTGTCGACCACGAAATTCCTTAATAGCAGGAACCCTATGATTCCCATAAACAGCAAAAAAATCAACCGCCTCATTTTTGCCGCCCTGTTCCGAGATAACCGTCTTTGCCCTTCCTGTTTGCCATTTCCCTAAAGCTAACAATAGGATGAACAAAAAGCAAGAAAAAGGAGCGGCGTTATATCGAAAGCCTTCCCCGGACACTCTATTTTCTTGAAATTACCGGATTGGAGTATATATCTTTAGTAGGTTTTGAAACGGTCCTGGCGAGTTTTCGTCTAATCCTTGACAATCAACCAATAAGCAATTATTTTGGGAGTTTTCTTTTTATGATGTTGGCGCCGCGCAAAATTCCCGACGGTCATTCCGAACAAACCCAGACCGTGGTGCTATGCGAAGAAAACCGCGAAAAAGCGCCGACGGCAACGGAAGTGTTGTGCCGCGCCCGGATCGACCGGCTCGGCGATACAATCTATATCGAATGCGATTATTCGACGAGCGTGGCCCTTGAATGTTCCCGGTGCTTAAAACCCGTTACGCTCCCGCTGGCCGGAACATTTACTATTATATGTAAAGAAACCGCGACCGGGGCTCCCCGGCGCGACGAAACGGAGGAGGTTGATTTTTTCTTTGACGGTGATTGCGAAGAACTGGACATTTCGGCCGCCCTGGCGGACGAAATCATGACGGCTCTGCCGCTCAAGCCGCTCTGTTGCGAAAATTGCCCGGGACTTGCCACTGCGGACGCCCCCCGGGAAAATTCACCAAAGTCAAGCGAAACGGAAAGCGTCGATCCGCGCTGGAACGCGCTTAAAAAGTTTCGGAAAATTTGATTTAGGATTAATTCAATTAATAAGGAGAAGCAATGGCCCTTCCAAAAAGGCGATTATCAAAAACCCGGCGTAATAAGCGCCGCTCGCATTTAGCCTTACATCCGGTAAAACCAACACTCTGTGCGCATTGCAAGCAGCCCAAAGTTGCGCACCGTGTTTGCAAAAACTGCGGATATTACGCCGGTGTCGAGGTCATTACTCCGGAAGAGTAACACCGTTAACGCTATGCAGCCTATTGCACTTGCCGTAGACGTCATGAGCGGCGACTATGGATGCGACACGATTGTCGCCGGCGTCGTGGAGACCGGTCGATTGGCTCCGGCGCCGATAAAATTTTATTTGTGCGGTGACAAAGCCGAAATAAGCGCGGCGCTTAGGCGGAACAATGTCTCCGAAGCCCAAGTGCCGCAGACATTCTGTATCGAGCATTGTCCGGATGCAATCCAAGGCGGCGATACTCCCGGACACGCCTGGAAACAAAAGTCCGGGGCTTCCATCATTCGCTGCATTGCCCTTCAGCGAGAGGGCAAAGCCCAGGCCTCAATCAGCGCCGGAGATACCGGGATTCTTCTGGTTGCGGCGATTATTATTCTGGGCCGGACAAAAGGGGTCCGCCGGCCGGCATTGGCCGCGCTGCTCCCGACGATTAAAAAACAATCGGTACTGGTGCTCGACGTCGGCGCCAATTTAAATTGCCGTACCGAACATCTCGTTTCCTTCGGGCGCATGGGTTTTTACTACGCGCAACGAATGTTTTCGATCGACGCACCGACCGTAGCGCTCTTAAATATAGGTAAGGAAAAAAATAAAGGGTCCAAGATCATCCGTAACGCCTCTATCGATCTTCAAAAACAGTGCAGATCATTTGCCGGTTTTATCTAAGCCGGCCGGGTGCTCGCCGGCGATGCGCACGTGGTAGTTTGCGACGGTTTCGCCGGGAATGTTTTGCTCAAAGCCTGTGAGAGTTTTCATCGGCTCACCAGCAGCGTGTTTGAACATGAATCACATCTGCTGTCGCAACTCGAGGACCGTATGGCCATCTTAAACCCGGAAAATTACGGTGCGGTTCCGCTGCTCGGTATTAAAGGTTGTGTTCTTAAAGCGCATGGCAGTTCCTCGTCGCATGCCATATCCAATGCCTTGCTGACGGCATTCACGGCTGTGGCGCAAAACGTGATCGCATCTGAATTTTAATCTACTTAGGAATTGCCAAAAATGATCGCCAAACGCGCGCAGATTCTTTCGGTGGGAACGGCCGTGCCGCCGTCTATTATTACGAATGCCGATCTGGAAAAAAAACTCGATACTTCCGACGAATGGATTACCACCCGCACCGGTATCAAGCAGCGGCATATTTTCCCGGCAGGCAGCGCCGCTTCGGTCGCAGAGCTGGGTGGAACCGCGGCGCGCCAGGCGCTTAAACGTGCCGATGTGCCCGCTTCCGAGGTCGACGGCATTATTTGCGCTACGTTTACCCCGGATTGTTTTTTTCCCTCCGCCGCCTGCAAAATACAGGCGGACCTCGGTTGCACTTCGGCGTTTGCCTTTGATATTTCGGCCGCCTGCGCCGGGTTTGTCTATGGCCTTTCGGTGGGCAATGCCCTTATAGTAAGCGGCCAGGCCAAAAACATTCTCCTGATAGGCGCCGAAATTACTTCGCGCACGCTCGACTGGAACGACCGGGGTACCTGCATTTTATTCGGCGACGGCGCCGGCGCCGTTCTCCTGACTCCCAGCGATAATGACCGCACGGGGGTTTTGTCCACATTCCTGCACAGCGATGGCCGTCACGGCGATATCTTGTCCCTCAAAGCCTGCGGCGACGACCGCTCTATCCGCATGAACGGCCGCGAAGTTTACAAACACGCCGTGCGCATGATGAGCGAAGCCGCCCTGACCGCCCTGAAGCAGGCCGGAGTGTCAATTGACGAATTAGATTATATCGTTCCCCATCAGGCCAATTTACGCATTATTGAGGCCATTGCGCAGCACCTGAAGGTGCCGCCGGAAAAGATGGTCGCCAATGTGCAGCGCTACGGCAATACTTCTTCGGCGTCCATTCCCCTGGCCTTGAGCGAAATCTGGCAGGAGGGAAAGATCAAGCCGGGAACGACCGTGGCATTTACGGCGCTCGGCGGCGGTTTGGCCGCCGGCAGCGCGATCGTGAGATTTTAAAAAAAAAGGATTTTCTATGAAATACGCCTTCCTCTTCCCCGGCCAGGGATCGCAAAAAGTCGGCATGGGCGCGGACCTGATTGACAAATTCGAACAGGCCCGGCGCCGCTTCGACGAGGCCGATGCCTTGCTCGGCAAAAAACTCTCGGCGCTTATTTTAAATGGTCCGTTGGAAGAGCTCACCCTAACGTCCAATACGCAACCGGCGCTTTTTACCCTGGAAGCCATAATAACCGACATCCTCGCTTCCAAAGGCATTGTCCCCGCGCTTACCGCGGGTCACAGCCTGGGCGAATACGGCGCGCTCTATGCCGCCGGGGTCATTTCGTTTGCCGACGGTCTTGCGCTGGTCGCCCGGCGCGGCGCGCTCATGGCCGTTGCCGGCGAAAAAAATCCGGGGACCATGGCGGCCATCATCGGACTCCCGCGCGATAAAATCGCCGAAATCTGCGCCGGCATTACCGATGGAATCGTGGCATGCGCCAACGAAAACAGCCCGGATCAGACCGTTATTTCCGGTTCGGTCGCGGCCGTCAAGGCGGCCTGCGAGGCGTGCAAAACCGCCGGCGCCAAGCGCGCCTTGCCCCTGAACGTGAGCGGCGCTTTTCATAGTCCGCTTATGCAGCCGGTCGCCGATCAATTTAAAGAATTTCTCGAACCGTTTGCATTTAAGACCCCGGCGGTCCCGGTTATTGCCAACGTTTCCGGCGCAACGGAGACCGATGCGGCAAAGCTCAAAAGCAATCTGATTGCGCAGCTTATTTCGCCGGTGCGCTGGGAAAACAGCATGCAGACGCTTGCGAGCGCGTCCCTTGATAAAATTCTGGAAGTCGGCCCGGGAAATGTTCTTTGCGGCCTTGCAAAAAGATGCAACGAATCTTTAAATGTTGTGCCTTGCGGTACGGCGGAAAACATTTTTTCCTTATGATTAACCTCC
>JAQUMP010000357.1 GCA_028718065.1 Chitinivibrionales bacterium
GTGGCCTTGGTCGGCTCAAGCGCCTTGACCGTGGCCGAACGCGGCATATTGTCAAGCAGCGACATTTCGCCGATGATCCCGCCCTTTTCGATTTTAGCAAGCTCGATGGGCCCGTCCGGCGATTCCTTGTAAACGCCGACCTTGCCTTCCTGAATCGAAAAAAGCTCGCGGCCTTTTGAGCCCTCTTCAAAAAGCACGTCGCCGGGCTTATAGGCGCGGATGTCCAACTGAACGGGCCGTTGGCCTGTTTTTAGTTCCGAGCGTTGGGCGGATTGCGGTGCAAGCATAATTTTATATTTTGGAATAAAACGATAAAACATCCGAAAGATTTGCGTCGTTCGGACATTTTCAATCTTCTTAATAATACAATTTAAGTGGTTTTTTGAAAAGAAATTTTCGGGCCGGCCGTTTTAAGGGAACGTCGATCAAAACACCGATATTTTTTTAAAGGCTTTCCCGGCCGCATCAATCATTTCCAAAAAATAGATTCCTTTACTTAAAGAGGATGTTTTAAGAACAAAAGACGCACCCGGAATATTTTGGGTTTTAATCGTTGGAATCAGCCTGCCGGAATAATCAAAGAGCTTAAAACCCGGCGCGGCCCCGGAATTGACCCCCGAAAAAACGATGCTGAAATTTCCATCAGCAAACTTTTTAATGATTATTTGTCCCGTTCGCCCGGATTTGATGTCATTGCGCGGAGCTTGGGGAAGGGCCGTGGCTACTCCACCGCGAATGCCATACAGGTAACCATACAAGGCTATTTTTCCCCGCATGGTTTGTTGCGGAGTAAATTCAGAATGGGCATACACATAACGCGTATTAAAATAGACCTCGCCTTTGGGCCAGCCGGCATTAGCGGGATAACTAAAGGCCGTCATCCAGCTTGGCTTGCCCATAATCATGCTGCCGCCCCAATCATCGGTATTAAAATACGGGGTCATTCCCGGATGCTGGCCCGGCGTGCCGTCGTTCTGGCCGGAGATGTACATAGCGTCAACGCTCCGTTTTGATGAAAGCGGGGTTGAGGCGGTTGTCATCTGAATTAAATTCGCCGGATTTCGACCGAGGCCCCAGTCCGCTTCCAATATAAGGGCGTTCTCGAATAAATCCTTGTCGGCTTGGATTGTCGCAATACTGTGCGCCAGGATCGTGCGGTGAACATGCGTCTCGGTATGGAAATATTCGGTATTGTTGTCGGTGGCACGCCTGCTGGGCCTGGTAGTGGAATAATTGGCCTCGCTGTTTTTGGCCTCGTTAATGATGGAGGCCTTCATATTGCTGAAGAGCGTCGGGAAATTTACCGCACGATTGGTTTTAAGATAGCCGGCCGTGGCCCAGATCTGGTTGTAATTGGCAACATCGATAATGGTCGCGGTCGCGCTCGTGGCTTTACTTTCGGCATTAATCACGGCTTCGTAGGCCGTGTTTCCGGTAACATTATAAAGATAAGCCGCCGCCATCATCTTAAGGTCGTGGCCCCGAAGGTAACTTTCCCCGACGTTCTGCTTAAAGTCAAGCATCTGGTCGGCGAGCGTTCCGGCATAATTATAGGCATTCACGGCCGAGTCCCGGTAGGTGTTCATTAAAGCGGTCTGCCCGGCAATGCGGAATGCCTCGGCCAGCATGGCGCTGCCGGCCGAAGCGGCCCAGGCGGCAATGCCGTTGGTTCCGGCTTGATAAAACACATTGCTTGAATTTGGATTGGTAAGCCCGTAGCTGTAGCCCTGGCCGTCGCGCAGATGCAGCCAGAAGTCGACTTCGTTGCGCGCTTCGTCAATAATATCCGGGATGCCGTTGCCGCTCTCGGGGATGCCGAGGTTATCGTCGGAAATGGCGCCCTTGGTAAGGATGTACGGCAGCAGCAGATCATAAATATTTGAAATATGGCCCAGATGCCGGTCCCAATCGGCCGCGTCCGCGTGCCCGCCGATTGCGCGCGGATTGGTCCGGCCCGTGGAATACGGCGCCCAGGCATCGGGAGCGTCCCAATCGCCGGCGTTGGTTATGGTGGTCCAGTTGGGGTCGGTGGGCTGCATCGTGGTGATATAAACCGTGGTGTTGGCCGGATTGACACCCGGAATATATAAGGGACGGCGCGGCACCGGCCTAGAGCCGGCGCTATCTTGACCGATGCGCATGTAAAAATAGCCGCGTTCATTTACCATAAAGGGATCGTGGTATATATCGTCGGCGATTTTAAAATCCTGGCTGCAGCCTACGCCTTCGATCGCCAGGCGGTATGTTCCTGGGGTGTTAAAGCCGGTAAAATCGGCCTTCCATACGCTTGACTGGGTAAAATTGTAGCCCTGGGCGGTCTCGCCCGCGCTGGTTTTCCAGAGGGCGATGGTGCCGACCTGCTGCGCCGCCTGGGAGGTGGTGTTTACAAGGTAGATTTTATTTCCCTGGAAACCGGTGTAATCCCTGGCCCCACCGTCGCCCAGCCACAGATAAAGGTCCGCCGCCTTAATACTCGCGGCCGCGGAATAGCCTACCAGATTTACATGCACGGCCTCCGAACGGCTGTTGTAAATATCATAAGTAAACGTTTTTGACGTTGAATCGGTATTGGTGTTGGCATTAATCTGGAGCGTATAGGTTTTTCCCTGCACTAAGGAGCCGGGCAATTTTAAATAAATGGCGTGTTCCATGGTGTGCTGGTAGGTAAAATCGCTGCCGGACCAGGCGCCCTCGTACATGCCGTTGAGTTTGGATTTGCGGTAGCAGTTTGTCGGCGCCAGACCGCCGGCGCCGTAGGCGGCGTCGTCGCTTGAAGTCAACTTCCAATTCGCACTTGCCACGGCATTACCGGTGTTTAAGCCGATGCCATAATTTACCACGGTGTTATTATTAGCGTCGTGGCCAAGATTCAGAAAAGCCGTCGGTCCAAGGCCGTTGTCCGCAAAGGTAACGTCACCGTCTTTAAAATTGACCTGCAGATAATCCTTATCCACGACGTCTACCGCCACCAGCCTGGCAGCCTGCAAATATTGAAACGCCGCAAGCAACAGGACAAATCCCCCGGTAAAAATGCATTTAAAGGGCCATGGAATCCGCTGGGGCATAATAACTCCTTCGATAAAATGAATATAGTAGCCTGGTGTGTGGGTGTCAATTTTATAAAAGCGACGCACCGGCGCGTTGCGCCGCGGTCGCTTAAGATTCTGAAGAGGTATAGGGCGCGCTTTACGCTTGCAATTTAGGCGGCAGTGGCCGTACTTTCGGCCAGGAGCGCTTTGTCCTCTTTAATGCGCGTGGATTTGCCGGAGAGTTTGCGCAGGTAATAGAGTTTTGCGCGTCTGGTTTTGCCGCGCCGGACGGTTTTGATTTCCGAAATAAGCGGGGAATAATAGGGGAAGATGCGTTCCACATAGACGCCGCCCGAGACCTTGCGGACCGTTATGGTTTTACCCATGCCGCTGCCGCGGGACTGGATCACGACGCCCTGGAATGACTGCACGCGTTCTTTGTCGCCTTCACGGATGCGCAGGGAAACGGAGACGGTATCGCCCGGACTTACTTTTTCCTGCTGGGCCGACATCGTGGCGCGGTCGACTTTTTTAATGATTTCGCTCATAATGACCATCCTTCAAACTTTAAAATTTCGCGGTTTTGCAAGTAAAGCAGTTAAATATAATTTTTTGGAGGGAAGAATGCCACAGATAAAAAGGGGAGAATAAATAACGATCGCCGCGATGCAATCTACCGGGGCGGATAAATCATAATTTTCTGAATGCCGCTGCGCACGGTTTTTTGGAGATGGGCCGAAGAGGCCGTTATGGTATAAAGGTAAACATTGGGCGAAAGCCGGTTGCCGAACTGGTCGGTTAGGTCCCAGCTCTGACCGTTTACGGCATGCTCGATTACGCGCAGCAGTTTGCCGGAGAGGGCATATATTTTTATGGTGACGTCGATGTCGTGTCCCCAGGAGGCCACGCTCTGGCTGGTCGGCGCGAAAAAGAAGCGCGCGCTTGCGCCGAGACGGGCGGGGTTCGGATAGCAGAAAATGTGGTCCAGCGAAAAATCACCACTCACGATTGTCAAGCCAAAAGCGGCGCGCGAGACATTGCCGGTCAGGTCGGCGGCGGTAATCGAAAGGCTGTAGCTCCCCGGACTCAAGGAATTTTCTTCGAACACGAGCGTGGCCACGCCCCGGCGGTAATCGCCCGGTGAAAACTGAAATTGACTGTTAATGTTTTTTTTAGCGAGCGCGCCTTTAACTTCCATGGTTATGCCTTCGTCCGGATTAGTACCGATGACGTCGATTCCGCTGGAGTCCGCAATATCAACCTCGCATTTAAGCGGTAATTCGCCGGTTATTGAGCTGGTAAAGGAAACCTTGGCGTTGAGCGCGGGATCGTCGAATACCGGCCGAATCGTAATCGTGGGGCCGATGGTGTCCCGGCGGCCGGAATTTACGGTCCCTTTAAAGATAAAATTGTCGAGCGATCCCAGCGCGCCGGCGGAATCCTGCCAGGCATAGGCGATTAATTTGGCGCCCGTTTTAAGGAACTCCACCTTTTGCGGTATGAGAATCGTCTGATTAAATTTTCCGGCAGTTA
>JAQUMP010000358.1 GCA_028718065.1 Chitinivibrionales bacterium
GTTGCATCCCGCCATGCCCATCAAACCCGGGGTTGTAAAAGTCAAGACAACGCTCACGACCGCCACGGGCATTGCCGTGCTGGCCAATTCCATAACGCTTACGCCGGGCACCCACACCATCGACGTTACGCCCGACGGATACCTGTACGTGCATTGGATCAACGTTAAAACGCATGACCGCGATCTGGCCACCGCCCTGATCGTCGGCCGGTTCGAATGGATCATTAAACGTATTTTTGAATAGCGGGAGGAGCGCCCGACCTATGACCGAATGGATGTACCTGATTTCGTTTTTAATTCTGCTTGCCTGCGTGGCGATGCTCCTGTACCGTATCGGCCGCGGGCCAACGGCGCCGGACCGCGCCATGGCAATTGACATTATCGGAGTCGTGGTGGTCTGTTTTACCGCGCTCATGTCGCTTAAGACCGGCAAGGAATATTACCTGAACATCGGCATCGCCTGGGCCATGCTCAGTTTTATCGGATCGATCGCACTCGCCAAGCATTTGGAAGGAAAAGGGTTCGATGAGTAACATGATTACAACCATTCTCGGCTCCCTGCTCCTGGTTATCGGCCTTTTTTTTACGGCCGTCGGTTGCATCGGGGTTATCCGGTTTCCGGATATTTACAACCGGTTGCAGGCTGCCACCAAGTGCGTGACCCTGGGAACATGCAGCATTTTGCTTGCCACCATGGTTTTTGCAGGCATGGGCGCCATCGGTCTTAAATGCCTTATCTGCATGGGTTTTATTCTAATAACCTCGCCCACGGCGGCGCATGCCCTGGCGCGCGCATCGCACGCTTTCGGGATTAAATTGTGGGACAAGAGTGTTATCAACGATTACGACGAAGACAAGACCGACCATCAACCCAAGAGTCCGTCATGAAAATCCCGGCCCTTTTTCAATTGAGAATATTAAACCTTGCGCTGCGGTCGCTTTTTTCCCGGGCCTACACCATGGATTTTCCCCGCAAACCCTTTGAGGCGCGCCCGGAATTCCGCGGCAGGCCGCGCTACCACGAAGAAGATTGCATCGGCTGCACCGCCTGCGCCAACGTGTGCCCGTCGGGCTGCATCGATGTTATTGACGAACCGGCAGCCAAAAAACCCGTTCGTAAATTAGTGCATCATCACGACCGCTGCGTGCAGTGCGGCCAGTGCCAGCGCTGCTGCACCACCGAAAAAGGCATTATTTTATCCAATGAATGGAATTTTTCGGGTTATTCCAGCGAAGAATTCACGCACGGCATCGAAAAAGAATTGCTCCTCTGTGAAGTGTGCGGCGGTATTCTGGCCCCCAAAGACCAGATCAAATGGCTCGCCGAGCGGCTTGGCCCGCTGGCATTCTGCAACCCAACGGTCATGCTGGTTTCGCACAAGGAACTGGCGGTTGTCGACGAGGGAATCCAAAAAAACACGGAGTTCCCGGAGCGCGCCAAAAGAATAAACATTCAGTGCCCGCATTGCCGACGAAAGACATCTTTTACCGCCTAACTTTTATTTATCTTTTCTAAAAATAACAGAATAAATATATTTTGGTCTGCCGAGCCGCGTAGGGGGGTAGACAACTTCATGCTGAACACGACCCTTCGGTTGGCCCCCCACGCACGAGGAATTTTCTAAAAAGAAATACTATGAATTCATTGCAAGAAAAACTAAAGGATATTTGCAAAGGGAAAACCGTCTTTGTCGGCATCGGCAACCGACTCAAGGGCGACGATGGCGTGGGGCCAGTTTTAATCGATACCATAAAAGATACAATCGACGCGGTCTGCATCGACGCCGGCATCGCGCCTGAAAATTATCTGGAAAAGATCATTCGTCAAGGGCCCCAAACGATCATACTTATCGACGCGACGGATTTTAAAGGGGAACCCGGGGAAATAAAAGTCTTTAACAGCTCTGATATCGGAGGCGAGACGCTTTCTACGCATGCCCTGTCGCTCTCCATGTTCTGCGAATATGTAAAGGCAAGAATTCCTGAATGCACCATCTTTTTAATCGGCATACAGCCCGAATCCTGCGTTCTTGGCAAAGACCTATCAAAAACCGTTTCCGAATCGGTTTCCGCACTTGCGCGTGAATTGCTAAACATTCCAATCGTCACTTCAAAAGTAGCGCCTTAGATTTTCTTGACGAAAATCACACGGCAAATGTATAGTGCGTATAGTAGCCAGATCCGTGCGCTTTGAAACCTCGGCACCTCCGGAGGATAACGTTATGTTGAGAAAGAAACTGCTTGCGGCAATTATTACGGTAGGAATCTCGATAAGTTCCGTTTATGCCATTATGGGCGCGGGCGCCCATTGGGGCATGGATTTTAGCCTCTCCATGCCGGACCAGCCGCGGCAGCATGTCGATTTCGACAGCCTGCGCATTAAAATAACGCCGCTCATGGGAACGCGCCCTGCCGGATTCGACAGCGCGTCCTTTCCTTATATCAGTGGAAAAAGTATTCCAATTTTCGTGTCCAGAACGGATTTTAAGCGCGACCTGGGAAACATTGGCGGGAAATTATTTATCGACGGGCTCCCCTTTATAGTGCTCGACGCAATGGAGATTTCCGGAAATTTCGGCGTGTGGGAATACAAAGGAAAACTTATTTATCCTGATTCCACCCTTTCCTTTAACACGGGCACTTCGCATCCGGCAAACCCAGATTCGCTTTTTAAAACGGCGACCTACGATACCTTCGACGTTGCCATGTCCAAATTTAAAGGTCTTTCGCTTTTAGGCGTCGGCAACACGCCCTATGCCAATCTTCATGTCGATTTTACGCTGCGGAAAACGGTGTACCGTTTTCCGTTCTGGGAGAAGGCGCTGCGCGTCTATGTGGGTGCGGGCGCAAACATGGCCATGGCCACACCGCTGCTTTCCACCGCGATCATCCAATCGGCCCTGGGGGATTCGCTGGGCAGAACAAAACTTCAGGATGTTTCGGCATTAAACACCATGCTCTCGGACCCCGTGGTCATGCGAAAAATCGCGGAGAAAATAATGGGGACATTTTCAAAACCCGCCTGGGGCATGCAGCTTGCGGCAGGAACGATCCTGAAGTTTCCCAATAATCTTTTAGGAATTTATATAGACGGAAAATTGTTGATTCCCTTAACAAAAGTAGAAGATGACCTCAGGAATGTCGGTTTTATGGTAAACTTCGGAATCCTCGCGGGATTTTAAGCGGATAGGAAATTCGCCCCCGTCCAGCCCTGTCTAAAATAAACCTTGCTATTTTATCGCAATATTGGTATATTATCGCTATGTACTTTGAAGTGAAGGTACTGCCTCCGGCGTACGAATTTATTGGTGGTCTGCCCAAGAAAATGCGGGCAAAGGTGTACCGGGGCATCGATCTGCTCAAGCTATTCGGTTTTCGGCTTGGTGAGCCACATGCAAAACCGCTCAAGAATGCCGAAGGGCTCAAAGAACTGCGGATCAAACTGGCAAGTGATATATGCAGGGTCTTTTATTTCCATTACAAAGACAGGTTGTATGTCTGCACCTCAGGGTATATCAAGAAGGCCGACAAAACTGACGAGCAGGAAATCCTGCGGGCTTTGAGAATACGAAATGATTTTCTAAAGGAGCATGGCCTATGAAAATGAAACTTCACGATTATAACGAAATGCTGAAAGAGGAGCTCAAGGATTCGGAGTTTCGCCGGGAATATGATGCTCTTGAAGAGGAGTTCGATGTCGCAAAGCAAGTGATCGATCTACGATTAAAAAAAGGGCTGACGCAAAAGGAGCTTGCCAAGAAAGTGAATACTTCGCAATCATGCATTGCCCGGTTGGAATCGGGGACATACCGCAACCTGAGCTTATCATTTTTACGGCGGGTCGGCGAAGTGCTCGGCGTTCACCCGCATGTAAAGTTCGAGAAACTGCGTCCGGCGCATTGAATAATCGGTAAAATTCTTCATTTATCCCCTGTTCAGCATGACAAATCATGTATTTTATAAGATTGTTTACCCGAAATTGCGCCGATTAATCTTGACATAAACAGACAAAGAGCTGCCGATTCATGCACGAATTTAACATTGGGCAAACCATCGTCGACTCGGTTCTTTCCGAACTAAAAAACATTAAAGAACCCAACTTAAAACTTATTACGACCCGTGTTGTCATCGGCAAGTTGCGATCGATCGTGCCGGACTATTTGCAGTTCGCCTACGAAAACCTGTCCAAGGACACCCTGTTGCAAGGATCGAAACTGGAGGTCGTCTCGCCGCCGCTCAAAGGGACCTGTTTACAGTGCGGTTGGAGCGGAGAATTAAAAGGGTCCCTGTTTGAATGCGCCTCCTGCGGTTCTACGCGCGGCAAATTAGACGGCGGCCGTGAATTATACCTCGAAAACCTGGAGATCGAACATGACTGAAAAAAACACCATTAAAATATACAAAGACCTGCAGGGCGAAAACGAAATCTGGGCAAAAAAAACGGCCGAGGTTCTCGCCCGCGAAAACATCCGCATGGTCAATATTATCGGCTCGCCCGGCTGCGGCAAGACCACGCTGCTCGAAAAAACCGCCTGCTTGCTTTCCGGTAAACTGCGCTTTG
>JAQUMP010000359.1 GCA_028718065.1 Chitinivibrionales bacterium
AAGAACCCATTTAAAAAAGCAGGATATGCTATTGCTTGATCAGTTGGCGGAGGAGCTACAACAAAAAACCGGCAAAACTTTCAATAGAAATACCTTGGTCGAAATTGCAATTAAAGCATTACGAGCGCAAATTAATAAAAATGGTTGCGATTTCCTTTTAACAGTGGGCAGGGCTTCTAAACCGAGGCAAAGGGACTCGGAATTAAAGAGGATAGGTCTCTAGTGTTTTTAATATAATTATAAATGTCGCGGGACGGAATGACTGTCGCGTCCTTTTTTATTTGGTGCCAGATAAGCCCATGACGCCTTTGTAATCACTTTTTTGCAGAAGGAGATCCTGCTATGCAGAAGACAAATATCGTTTCGGCAACTAGCGCCAGATTGCCCAAGGAAGTAGCTGATGGTTTCTGCATTACTATACAACGCTCCGACGGAAAGAGGAAAAGGAAGGTTTTCTTCTGTATTTTAGCTTCCCTATTGATTTTCTCTCAGGAAGGCATGGCCGGATGGCAAACAAATGGACCTATCGATGGTGATCAAATCACAGCTTTTGCAATAAGCGGTAGTAATATTTTTGCTGGGGCTGTTACAGGTGGTGTTTATCTATCCTCCAATAATGGAACGAATTGGCAAATGGTTAATAATGGTCTTTTCCCACATGATTGGATCCAGTCGCTTGCAGTGAGCAGCAATAATATTTTCGCAGGAACTTTAGATGGCGGAGTTTTCCTTTCCACCAACAACGGCACAAACTGGACTGCGGTCAATACTGGCCTCACGAGTAATAATGTCCGGTCGCTTGCAGTGAATGGAAATAATCTTTTCGCTGGAACTACCGGAGGTGTATATCTTTCCACAAATAATGGAACCTCATGGTCAGCAGTCAATTCAGGCCTGACTAATCTCTCTGTTAACACCATGGCAATAAGCGGCAGTAATCTTTTTGCTGGAACTAATGGAGGTGTATATCTTTTCACAAGCAATGGTTCCTCATGGTCAGCAGTTAATTCGGGATTGACGAATCTCTATGTTAATACAATAGCAATAAGCGGTAGTAATATTTTTGCTGGAACTAATGGTGGGGTTTATCTCTCCACAAATAATGGAACCTCATGGTCCTCTTATTATGGTGGGTTAGGGTCGACTACAAAGGTTTATTCTTTAGCAATAAGCGGTAGCAACATTTTTGCTGGAACCTATGCTAATGGTATATATCGTTCTTCAATTAATGGCAATTCGTGGTCTCAAATTGATTCCGGCTTGACTAAAGCGTTATCACTGATGACTGTCCCTGCTTTGGCAATAAGTGGTAGTAACATTTTTGCTGGAGTCAATAATTATGGTATATGTCTTTCAACAAACAACGGCACATCATGGTCAATGATTAATACTGGGGTGGGTAACGGAGGCATCGGGGTTCCTGCCTTGGCGATAAGTGGCAGCAATATTTTTGCCGGAACTAATGACGCCATTAGTGCAGGTGGGGGTGTATATCTTTCTACAGACAATGCATCTTCATGGTCTTTCCTTAGTAAATCCCCGAGTATTGATACTGTTTATGCTTTAGCAATAAGTGGCAGTAATATTTTGGCCGCAACCACAGGATTTTTAGGGGGGCTATCGATTTCCAAAGATAATGGTTTTTCATGGGGGGCATTTGGGCTACCTTCCACATCTTCCTTAGCAATAAGCGGCAATAATATTATCGCCGGAACTTTGGGTGGAGGCATATATCTTTCCGCAAATAATGGCTCTACATTTTCGCAAATCAATAACAGTAATTTTAATTTTCAAGCAGTGGCAATGAGTGGAAATAATATTTTTGCTGGTACTGATTTGTTCGGTGTAATTCTTTTCACAAACAATGGTTCTTCCATATGGCCTGCCACCGCAACTGGCCTGAAGAGTACTAATGTTAAATCTTTGGCGGTAAGCGGCAATAACCTTTTTGCCGGAACCACTGAAAATGGCATATATCTTTCCACAAATAACGGATCTTCATGGTCTGCCGTGAATGCTGGGTTGCCACTTTATATGGTCGGGTCGACTTATTATCAAGGCGTATTTGCTTTGGCAATAAATGGTAATAACATTTTTGCCGGAACTGGAGGAGGTGTATATTTTTCCAATAACAGTGGCTCGTCATGGTCTTCCCTTGCCGGACCGAATCATGCAGTTATCAGCCTTGCCATAAACGACAGCAATCTTTTTGCCGGAACTGCTAGCTCAGGTATATTTAGTATCCCGCTCAATCAAGTTGTTCCTTCTATCGCACCTGTTGCCCCGATCTTATTGTCGCCGAGCAATGCTTCAACGGGAGCGGCGCTCATCACAACCGTTCGGTGGAACAAAACAGCCGGAGCAACAACTTATCGAGTGCAGGTTTCCACGACGTCAACCTTCACCGCCGGAACAATTTTCAAAGATTCCAGTCTAATTACAGATACTTCGCTTGTACTTACAGGCCTCGTCGCTAGCTCACAATATTACTGGCATGTCAATGCAACTAACGCCGTGGGTGCCAGCACATGGGCTTCTGCTTGGAGTTTTACTACGATTGTAGCATTGCCCTCAACAATTATACTTGTTTCACCGACAGACGCTTCCACTTCGCCCGTAGATAGCATTACTTTTATCTGGCGTAAAGGTGATGCATCCGTTACGAAATACTGGGTTGAAGTTGCCACGGATTCTATTTTTACGAATGTTTTTTCAAGAGACTCTATTCTTGTCGATACTACTAAACGCGTAAAAAGTTTTGTCAATAATCAGAGCTATTGGTGGCGGGTAAAAGCGTACAACACCGCGGGGTGGGGGGCGTTCAGCGCCAAACGAAAGTTTACCATCAACAAGCCGACGATCGCGGTTTTGCCTTCAATCGCAGACATTAAATCTTTTAGTTGCAATAATGCGGCAGGAATGATTAATTATGCCCTTCCAAAGCCTTGTTTTGTGAGCATAAAATATTATGATTTACGAGGAAGAAAAATGTGTTCTTTTGTAAATAATTATCAACAAGCGGGATATTATTCTTTAAAATTGTCCGCTTCATCTCTATCACAAAACATCTATATCCAAAAATTTGTGGCGGGTGGTATTATAAAGAGAGAGCGTTTGCCTGTAATTCGATAGAATTTTGCGCATAGATTTTATGATTAATCCAAAGGCAAAGGCCCGACGTTTCCGTTTATAGTGGATCTTTCGGAAAGAAAACAAAATAGCGTTTATTTATCAAAGATGATTGCGCATTCCATATCGATAAAAATTGGTTTTGATAGAATGAAATTTGAAAAAAAATATGTTTAAAAACTTCGGATGCAAATAGGAGACGCACATGTTATTCCATGACGATAATCGTTCTGCAGATGTTTATTCAAGATTGTGCAAACTTTCAAATGCAATTTCTGCGATAACAATACTTATCCATCTGGTTTTGGGACTGATAGTGGGTTTTGCCGTTGGATTATATATAGGATCGCAGCCCGATTTGATTGAAAAAATTGGGAAAGGAGCTATCGGTTCATATGGCACGGTTGGCGCAATTATCGGAGGCATTCTCGGCAGCGCTCTTGGCTATTTTATTGCGCGTTTTATGACAGTAATTGTTGATTGGATGGCGCAAGTATTAAACGCACTTTCATCCTTGGCTTCTAATCCATCTTCTGAAATTAATGCAAATGAGAAGGAGTCTCTGGCTGAAGTATTGAAGAAACTTCAATAATTACAAAACGAAGTTAAAAGTTTAGATTTAAATTGCAAATAACTGCAACGAATCTTCTGAGTAAAATATTGCCGCCATTTATCGGCGATTCCGGCCTCGGCGGCATTTTAAATGTTTAATCAACGCTTTCACCATCACCCTATTATCGGTTATATTTTCCTGGCAGGAATTGGTCATTCATAGCGGCATTCAACTCTTCCATTCTTCCATCACTCTTTTTGCAGCAATCCAGTGTTCCCTTATTAATTTTTGCGTTTCTTTGCCACGGTCGAATTTATACTACAAAAAATGCCAAATGTCGAACTTTGGACTTGACCTTACCATAGGAATTTGGTATATTAAGTCGAACAAAAGCATACGTTTTACGACAGACCACCAAACAGATCGTTTTGCGTAACACACAGTAGGCTGAAAAGGCGTTGAGTGGAATCAAACATCTGGTCTTTGATTTACAATATGGGATTAAAGGGAACTAAAGCAGTGGTTTCAAAATCTGGTGGACGATAGTATCTATAGTTGTTGGCTTGAGAGGTATTCTTATGGAGAAAAAAGATACTTTAAAAAAAATAAAATTCTACGATATTTTTTCCTTTCATAACAGTATATTGGTGTGTTGGCTATGTGTTTCAGGGTTTCCTTCCGTGGCAGCTACGGTTTCAACCACTGTTCCCCAACGCGCCCTACTAATAAGGGAATGCAGAACGGAACATGTTTCAGTGATGCCCATGGTCTTCTTCCACACTGCGAAACCCTCCCATTTTTGGTTTTTTTTATCATGTGAGGTTTTCGTTATGTATTCGGGCTGGA
>JAQUMP010000360.1 GCA_028718065.1 Chitinivibrionales bacterium
AAGCTCACGAGCCGCCTTACCATCGCCGCCTCCGGCGACGTGAGCGCGGCCGTGGTGGTGGAAAACACGACCGGCAACAAGGACCTGGAAGACGACATTGTGCGCAAGGTGCGCATGTGGAAATTCGAGCAGATTCCGGAGGGCGAAGTAACCGCCACTTTCCCGTTTATCTTTACACCCGCGCAGGGGGGCTGAGGGAAAACGGAGAACAAAAAATGATGGTTAGGGAAAATATTTAAAGCGACCTTAATAACCTCTCCTCATCACCCCGGCCAAATGGCCACCCCTCTTCCCCTCTCCTATCGGAGAGAGGAAGAGGGGTAGGGGAGTTGGGGAGAGGTTATGCCTTTTCGACAAAAAACAATTTAGAGGTTCTCTATGAAATCCATCCGCAGTTCCTTCTTACTGCTGTGCCTCACGGCGCTTGCCGCTTTGCCGGCGATCATCAAGGTCGGCAATACCCTTTCCATAACGGTTCAGGGCCATGCCGAACTATCGGGCTCCTTTACGGTCGGGGAAACCGGCCAGATCGACTATTCCGCCGTGGGCGACGAACCGGTCGCCAACGTTACCACGAGCGAACTGGCGCGCACCATAACCTTTCGTATTGCCAAGTACGTCGACAACCCGCTGGTAACGGTCGCGATTCTTGACAAACCAGAAATAACCGTGACCCTGCTCGGCCAGGTCGCGCGCGCCGGTCCCCTCAAAACCTACCTGGGCGTTACCGTGCAGGAGGTGATCCAGGCCGCCGGCGGCCCCACCGCCATGGCCGACGTGGAACGCATAAAAATCATCCATAAAAACGGCACCAACGAATCCGCCGTATTTTTTAACATGAAGCAGTTTCTGGTAAACGGCAACATCGACTCGGTGCCGCGCATGCAGGCCGACGATGTCGTGATCCTGCTCTCGCAGGAACGCACCCAGAAGGTCAAGGTCATCGGCGGGGTCGCGCATCCCGGTTTTTACGACCTGCAGGAAAAAATGACGATCTTTGAGGTCATCTACCTGGCCGGCGGACCCGCCGAAAAGGCCGACCTTTCGCGCGTGCGGCGGTTTTCTTTACAGAACGGCAAGACCGTGGAAGAGGTGCTGGACATCCAGTCCTACATTGACAAAGGGCAAATGGACAACATTCCCACGGTGCAGGCCGGCGATATGGTTATCGTATATTCAAAATGGTTCGACTGGAAAACGATGCTTTCTATTTTAACCGATACGCTCCTGCTTCTCGTGACCATCAAGGCCTTCGGCGGCTTTATTTAACCGGGAGAATTTATGGCGCGCATCAGTGCGACCTTTTCCAATGCCAAAGCCGGCATGCAGCTCAAGGATTTTATCGCCATGCTGCTGCGCCGGCGCTGGGTAATACTCATATCCTTCGGCACGGTCGTGGGATCGGTGATCTTTCAAGCAAGCCGCATACCGGACGTGTATGAATCGTTCGCGACCCTCGTGATCGAGGAGCAAAACCCTCTCATTATGCAATCGATGAGCGGCGAGGCCGGGCACCCGCTAAGTTTTTATGACGGCATCATGAACAGCATGACCTTTCTTGACATGGTGATCGATTCGATCGGCATGAATATTTTTGCCCAGGATTACCCCCACCAGACGCGCGACAATATCCGGCGCATCGTGCAAGGCGGCATCTCCCTTAAAAATACAAGCTACGCTTCGTTTCTTAATTTTACCGCCCGCGCAAAAAGCAAGGAGCTCGCGTATCTGCTGGCGAGCATCGGCACGGATGTGTTCCGTAAACGGGTGCTTGAGGTCGAAACCGAAGAATCGCGGCGCGGCGTCTTTGAAATCGAAAAACAAATCGACCTGATCCGCACGAAACTGGAGCAGGCGGAACACGATTACCGCAGCTACCAGGAGGAACAGGGCAACATTGCCGAAGGCGCCACGCCCGAACTGCAAAGCCTGCAAAGCGCCTATGCCGCGGACCGTTCGCAGCTCGGCGTTAAAAGCGCCGACCTGAATGCGGAAAAAAAGCAATTGGAATTGCTCGAAAGCAAAATTACCCCCAGCGAGCAAAAACAGTCCCCCGAATATCTCAAGCTGCGCTCAAAACTATCCGATCTCGAAAAAGAAAAAATCCGTTTCGAAAATCTGGGTATAAAACTGTCGGGCGCTTCACCCGTGGAACGGGAAATTGAAGAAATCGAAAGTCAGCTCCTTAAATATCACCGCGCCACGCAGCCCGAAAATATCGATCTGCAAACCATGAAAGAGTGGCAGAAGCTGCGCGAATCGGTCCTCAATAAAGAA
This sequence comes from Chitinivibrionales bacterium, assembly GCA_028718065.1. GTDB lineage: Bacteria > Fibrobacterota > Chitinivibrionia > Chitinivibrionales > FEN-1185 > JAQUMP01. The sequence goes on from JAQUMP010000360.1 coordinate 2,278, forward strand.
TCCGAAATGGAGCTTTTTAAACGGCGGCTCGAATCCTACCGCGCGGCCATCGAAAACTATAAAAAAGGCAACCCCAACCTTCTGGCGCAATCGCTGGAGCTGTTGCGGCTTAAACGCAGCAAGGAAATATACGAAAACATCTACAACACGCTCCTGCAGAAATCCGAAGAGGAGCGTGTGCGCAGTGCGTCAAGCAGCATCGGCATTAAAATCATCGACGTAGCCCGCATGCCGCTGCAGGCCATACCCAAGAACCAGGCGAGTTATTATCTGTTAAGCGTTCTCTTCGGCCTGATCCTCGGTCTGGGGCTGGCGTTTTTGCTGGAGTTCAACGATACCACGATCAAATCCAACGAAGACATAGAGCGCTACCTGCAACTGGCGGTGCTGGGCACCATTCCGCATATCACCTACAATAAAAAAGAGGACATCGAGATCCATCGCCAGTCGAGTTCCCGCAAAGGCATGACCGTGAGCCGCTATCCGCGCCACCTGCTTAATTTTGAAGGCCGCGATTCGGTCATCGCCGAGGCCTATCGCAGCCTGCGGACCAACTTGCTTTTTGCGAGTCCGGACAATCCGCTCAAGACCATCGCCGTTACCTCGTCGGGACCGCACGAAGGCAAGTCGATCACCACCAGCAACCTGGCCATCGCCTATGCGCAGATGGGCAACCGCACGCTCCTGATCGATACCGATCTGCGCCGGCCCATCCTGCACCACCTGTTCGACGTGCCGCGCGAGCCGGGCCTTTCGGACCTGTTTATCGAAAACCCGGATTTCGAGCGCGCGATCCTGCCGACGCCCAAAAAAAATCTTTGGTTGGTCACGGCGGGCCGCTTTACGCCCAATCCCGCCGAACTGATCGGGTCGCAAAAAATGCTGACGGTCATCGAATACGCCCGGGCGCATTTTGACATGGTCTTTTTCGATACGCCGCCCATTGTCGCCGTCACCGACGCCACGCTGCTGGGCACCCGCACCGACGGCATGTTGCTGGTGATCCGGTCGCACCGCACCGACCGCGATATCGCCATGCGCGCCATGCACCTTTTGACTAACGTGGGCGTTAAGATCGTGGGCTCCATTCTCAACGATATCGACTTGTCACACCGGTATTCTTCCTATGGGTATTATAAGTATTATTATCATTATTATAAGTCCAAAAAAGATTAAAACTAAAACAAAATATTTTGGTAGGGGTTCCACCCCTAAAACCCCGTAAGGAAAATGCATATTATAGTAGAGACGCACGGCCGTGCGTCTCTACGAATACAAAAATCATTTTATATGGCCAATAATCTCCGCAATTTTTCCAACCAAAAGCACGCAACCGGGCATTGGAAAACCAAGTCTCTTTACACACGCAACTTATTGGTAAGAGCCTTTGCAAACTTCATTTCGCTCAAACGTGAAGGCGTTGATTGGCTGGCAACGACGATTCCGGCAGAAAACAACAAAGCTATAATACTGGATCTAGGCTCAGGCAATGGCGCCTATAGTCATTGGTTTTTAGGCCGGCACGAGGCCGTTTGCATCGCTTGTGATTGGTCGTTTGGGGCGCTTAAGTCCCTTCCTATCCCGCGGCGGGGGAAAATTATTAGAATTGTCGCCGACATCCATAGCCTGCCGTTTAAGCAAGAAAGCATTGATGCGGCCTGCAGCGTCGACGTGCTGGGCCACGTGGAGCGGGTAAACGCGGTCCTGGACGAAGTATTGCGGGTTGTCAAGTCCGGGGCGTCCCTTTTTATCCACAGCGAATGCGCCGACTACCGCGCCCGCTGGCCGGACCGCGCACTTGTTCAAAAGCTTGGCGACGATCGGATTGCATCGCTCGACGGCCACCTTTTTTTGCAAAAATCGGAAAGCCTGCGGGCGCTTTTGGTACGCAGATTTTTGATCCTGCGGTTCGAAAGCCCGGCCGGCATTGCGGGATGGTGCCTTGGGTATCCGGAAAAATATCGCCCCCTGCTGCACGCGGCGGGCATGTCCGGTTGGGCGCTGCTCTGCGCCATGTTTGCTTTTGTCAAAAAAACGCCCCTTGCCGGCGCGGGCTTGCGCCTTTTAAACGCCCTTACCAACCGGCTCGAACTGACCCTGGGACTTTCCGGCGGCGGCTCCTGTTTTGCCCGGTTAAAAAAATATCAACGCTGATCCGGACGGCCCTATGAATGTCGCCTGGATATTTCCTCTTGAAAAACGCTGCGGTATATCCCAGTATGGCCGGCGTTATGCCGCCGCTTTA